>NZ_JBHYCW010000002.1:0-187237 GCF_051861365.1 Sediminibacterium sp.
ACCGCTAAGCACTTTACAGCTTGGCTAAACCTGGCTCCAAATAATAAAGTATCTGGTGGTAAACTCCTTAGTAGCCGGGTTCCTCGGAAAAGGAACAAAGCCGGACAAATATTTAAAATGGCAGCTTTTGCAGTTCAAAGGAGTAAAAATTGGTTAGCTATATTTTATAACCGAATAAAAATGAGAAGTGGCACATCTAGAGCTGTCACGGCCACTGCAAGAAAAATAGCTGTCATCTTTTATAAACTCATGAAAGAAAAAGTACGATTTTGTCCTCTTGACAGAGATCAATATCTTGAGTCATTCAAAGTACGACAACTAAAAAAATTAAAGCAACAAGCAACAAGATTAGGTTTAGTACTGGTTCCTGATAATTTAGTTACTTAAGAGAAAAAAAGTAAACGGAGGGAAAGCCTTTAGTGACAATATTTAGAGATTAAAATACCTAATCCAGTTCTGATTGTATAAATAGTATAAAACGTTAACAAGTAGAATTTCTACGTCATTTATTACATTTGACCATGCGCCTACTATTATTATTCAGTCTTTCCATCACTTTATCAGCTGCGTTTGGACAGTCAAAAAAAGTATCGAATATGAACCTGACTTTTTTAGAACAACTCATGCAAACCAAACCTGAACAATTTGGGGAAGTACTGGAGCTCAGAAAAGACTGGATTGTACAGATCAGGTATACACAAATTGATCGAGATCGTAAGAACCAACCCAAGTTTACAGACTACGCATTTAACCTTCAACAAGACCAATATTTTTATCCTGCCAGCACTGTGAAAATGCCGCTAGCTTTTCTGGCATTGGAAAAACTCAATGAGTTGAATATTGCAGGGGTGGATATGCATACCACCATGATTACAGATAGCCATGATTCATCAAAATATATAGGCAAAACATTAGATGATTCGCCGGATAGACCTTGTATTGCCTTATTCATCAGGAAAATATTTTTGGTGAGTGATAACGATGCTTATAACAGACTATATGAATTTCTTGGACAGGAATACATCCAAAAAAAATTAACAGCAAAAGGATATCCGGATGCAGTGATCAGACATTGGTTGAGTGTAAGCAGAACAGAGCTGCAAAACAGAACCACCCACCCTGTTTATTTTGTTGATCAAAATGGTAAAGTATTGCATGAGCAGCCTTCACTTAAGAGTAATGTTGTTTTTCCTTCATTTGATTGTAAACTAGGTAAAGGGTATATGTCTGGCAACACTTTGATCCAGGAGCCTTTCAACTTCGCTGAAAAGAATCGCATTTATTTAAACGATCTTCATAGCATGTTACAATCTGTTTTGTTTCCGGAGTCATTCCCTGAAAAATCCAGATTTAAGTTGAAAAAAAACGATTATGATTTTTTATATGCTGCCATGAGTTGTTTTCCTCCTGAAAGTAAATATCCATTGTACCCAAAAGATGAGGTTTGGGATGCATCTGTAAAATTTTTATTGTATGGTGCTGCAAAAGGCGACAGACCCAAACATATTCGCATCTTCAATAAAATTGGTGGTGCATATGGATTCCTAACAGATATCGCTTATATCGTTGATCTCGAAAACAAAATTGAATTCATGCTAAGCGCTACCATTCATTGCAACAGTGATGGGATATTCAATGATGATCGTTATGATTATGATAGCATTGGTTATCCATTTCTCAGAGATCTTGGACAATTGATCTATGACTATGAAATCAAGCGAAAGAAAAAGCGACTACCCAATTTAGATAAGTTCGTGCTCAGTTATTGAATAAAAAGCGCTAATGCCAACCGGGAAATGCGTATTGATAAACAAATACTGCACATTTTTTAACCAAAACAGTGCATTTGCTTTAAAACTTACAGGCGTTTGCATAGTTTTTACGAACTTTCGCTCGCAAAAATTCATGTACAGATTTTAGTTAATGTAAAGAATCATGGAATTATCATCGCTTCTCAATCGTTTTAATGAACCGGAAACCCTTAAGATGGCTAAGCTTGGTCGTGAACTCAGAGCCAAAGGCATTGATGTGATTGATCTCAGTTTAGGTGAACCCGATTTTGATACACCCCAGCATATCAAAGATGCCGCTATCAAAGCTATCAATGATAACTGGAGTCACTATACCCCTGTTCCCGGTTTTCTTGATTTGAGAGAAGCCGTTTGCACCAAACTCAAACGCGATAACCATCTTGATTATGCACCTGAAAATATTGTTACTTCAACAGGTGCCAAACAAAGTTTAGCCAACGCTATTTTAGCATTGGTAGACGAAGGTGATGAAGTGATCATTCCAACTCCCTATTGGGTCACTTATTCTGAATTGGTGAAAATTGCCAGAGGTAAAGTAGTAGAGATCAGAACCGGTGTTGAAAATCATTTCAAAGCCACTGCCGCAGAAGTAGAAGCTGCGATTACTCCGAGAACCAAAGTATTTATGTTCTCTTCTCCTTGCAATCCATCCGGCGCTGTATACAACAAAGCGGAATTGGAAGCATTGGCAGCTGTATTTCGTAAGCATCCCAATATTGCCATCATTTCTGATGAGATCTATGAGTACATCAATTTTGTGGGCAAACATGAAAGCATTGCACAGTTTGAAGATTTAAAAGACCGTGTGGTATTGATCAATGGATTGAGCAAAGGCTTCGCCATGACGGGATGGCGTTTAGGATACATTGCTGCAAGTGCTCAGATCGCTAAAGCTTGTGAAAAATTACAAGGACAGTTTACCAGTGGCACCAATTCCATCACACAGAAAGCTGCAGTAGCGGCATTAACTGGGGATCTTCGTCCATCGATGGAAATGACAGAAGAGTTTACAAGAAGAAGAGCGAGAACCCTGCAATTAGTGAGTGAAATACCCGGATTCAAATGTTTTGAACCTGAAGGCGCTTTTTATGTGTTTCCGGATGTAAGTGCTTACTATGGTAAATCAGATGGAACACAAACCATTCAAAACGCGGCTGATCTTAGCATGTATATTCTCAACAATGCACATGTATCTTCTGTAATGGGAGATGCATTTGGAGAACCAAAATGTGTACGCTTCTCCTTTGCCAATAGCATGGGGAATATTGAGAAAGCTTGGGGAAGAATCAAAGAGGCATTGGCGAAACTGAAATAAAATCTGTGAATCTGTGGCTTTCATATTAGCCACAGATTCACAGATTACTTTATTTTGAGGCGGTAGCAGTACCGCCTTTTTTACTGTCTACATTCACCGTGTATTTTCCTCCTCCCTGCACAATCCATTTCACAGTCACCGATCCCAATCCGGGAATATTGGGTACTTCAATGGTTTGAGGATTATTGGTTTGTTCCTTGCTTAAATTCAAATCTCTATTCTCCACCTGCATGCCACTGAGTATTTTACCGGTAGTAGTAAGTGTAATATAATCTGGACGTTCAATTTTATTCTTGGCATCCTGACTACTATGCGTAGGCATTAATCTGCCATTATAAATAACAGCCGTTACTTCTTTCAATCCATCACCCAGGTCTTTTTCAGTAATCTCAGATACTTCTAGTTTAGGCGTGTGGAAGCAATGATAAATGCTGAAAGCCATATTGCGATGTGCATCAGACTCTAATAAGAAACCCGGATGCGCACGACCAAAATTTTTCTTCATCCCACCTACTTCAATTTTCCCATATTGCGGATGATCATATTCTTTCCAGGGTACAAATGCATCCTGAAACAACAAATAACGATCAAAGCTATAACTGGCATTATCAAATGGATCACGAGTGGCATCACGCATGTACATCAGATACGGCGTCCATAATTCATTGGAATAAGTATAAATGCCTCTTCCTGCATAAAACCAATCCAATTCACCACCATATGCAGAATACAAATCTTTATACACTACTAAATACTTGTATCCCGGAATCAACTCCTCTCCTTTTTTTGCAATGGCATCATACACTGCAATATCCTGTGCATTATAAGTACCAATGTCTTCTTGTCCACCCGGACCACGAAGGATCATACCACCCGCATTGTGGAATGATTGTGCTGCAGCGATATTCGGATGCTTCATTACAAACTCCATCACTGCTCTGTTTTCGGGTAAAGAGAAAGGATATTTATAGGCACCATTTTGAATATAATTCGGCTGCCATCCCCAACCCCAATCACGGTTAGGATCATATTCAAAAGTGTAGCCGTCTTCATTCACTCTTCCATCACCATCATTATCAATGCCTTCAATTCCCAATAATTCATAATCTCCTTTTTCATCCGGACCCACTTGAATCATATTGCGTGGATCTTTGGGATCTAATTTCCAACGACCATTGGGATTCTTTCTGCGCATCATAGTGATATGTCCATCATTATTGATATCATCATAACTGTCTTCATTCACTTGCCCATCTCCATCATTGTCTACCGGTATTACACCAGAACGTGGAGAGCTGCCGGTATTGGGCTTATGCATGTAGCTATCTCTTGCATCAGGATTGATGGTTGGAACGATATAAAACACTTTATCCTCCAATAACTCCTGAATAAATTGAGTATCTCCAAAAGATTCTGTTAAGTACCAAGCGGTATACAAAGCAAATTCAGCACCTTGGATTTCATTCGAGTGAATATTACCATCGATATACATTCCGGGTTTACGATCAGGATTGCCTTTTTTGAAATCGGTGATGGTCAAACACCAAAGATCTCTGCCCTCGAATGATTTACCAATGGATTGTAGTTTAGCCAGATCAGGATACGCAGCGGCAATCTTTTTACAGATCTCACTAATTCCGGCATGATCGTAATAACGATTCCAGGTTACCGTCACTTTCGGATTAACAGGAGACCCGGCCGCTTTGAATACCTGATTGGGTAATTGTGCATGAACGGTCATGCCGGTAATAAGTACCAGCAGACTTGTCAATATTTTTTTACTAAAACGTTTCATAGTTGAATGATTTGTGATGATCAAAGATTGACTTCAATAGATGTATTGCCTGCTGTTGGACAACCGGCCTCTATCACCAGTTTTCCGGTTCCTTTGATAACCCAACTGAATGATTCAGATCCGTTCGCATCAATACTATTCAGCAGATGAATTTTTCTTCCACCCACTACTTCTTGTTTCCCTGAAGTTTGAACAGCTACTTTTATCTTCTTGATGAAATAACTTCTTTCACCCAGTTTGCTATGGGTAGACAACCCACCTTTATTGATCAAATCCAAACTCACACGTGTTAAGCCGTTTGCGAGTTTTTCTGTTTTCAAATTCTCAATACCGATTTCGGGTTGATGTGCGGCAAGCTTTACTAAAAACTCAGTATGCTTTTTGACAACCGGCTCTACCATTTTGTATGGCGGATTCATCATCGCATAAGGATCAACTCCACCTACTTCCACTTTTTGTCCAGGGAAATCAGGATGCTGAATGGTTTTCCATTCTGTGAATGTATTGGTAATACCCTGCTGAGTAGCCCAGCGTAAATAATTAGCATTTACATCTTCTACTGTAAATACTTTTTCTTTTTTAGCGGTATCAGGTCTGGTCTTTGGTACCCACCAACCCGGTGTACTAAAACTATAACGACCATAATGAAAATAACCCCAAGACAGAACATCACCAACTGTTACATTAGTTCTTGGAGCGTCTTTAGAACCGGTTACTCTATTGTAAAGATCACTTACCATACCATTTACTTTTGCGTCCGGCTCTAACAAGCCCGCCACAATTCTTTGTGCAGCTGCTTGCGGATTGTAGGGAATGGGGTTGGAAAGATTATTATTAGTTCCAAAGCTTACAACCGCATATACGTTGAATGCATCATATAAAAAATCAAGCATGGCTCTGGTTTCTTTTTCTGATGCCGGATAATCACCTGCTCCTGAAGTAAAAGTCTTGTGATTATAGGTAAGGTTTTTATTGAAAGCAATTCCGCCTTCCCCATCTTCATTGAATTGACCATCCTTATCATTGTCAATTCCTTCTGTCAGCAATTTATATTTCCCTTTTTCTCCTTTGCTGATGTCTGCTTTGATCAATACACGAGCATCATCAGGATGAACTTTATAATCACCTGTTACAGATTCTACACGCAGGAAGGTGATTTTACCATCACCATCCAGATCATCCCATCTATCTTCATCCGTTTTACCATCACGATCATCATCGGTAGCTGTAGCATTGCCTGTGCGACCATTGCGCAACTTGGAGAAATATTGTTCCATCGCATCCGGACTCATATTCGGGAACACATAATAAGTGGTTCTGGACAGGAGATTTTTAATACTATCTGTGCCGGAAGCTTTCAGCAGTTGTTCTGCAAAGCCAATCGCCAATTCGGTGCCCAGCAAATGATTGCCTTCTACACCTCCAATGACTGCAATGGCGGGTTTATTCTCTGTTTTTCCGCTACCAATGGTCAGTAGCCAAATGTCTTTTCCTCCATTGGTTTTGGTCAGAGATTTGAGAGAAGCTGATTGTGGATAGGCTTTTACCAAGGCATTCAGCCTGTTTGCCTGTTCGGCGGTATTGCTGTAATCCTGTGCAAGTACAGAACCTGCAGCGCAGCATACCAGTGCCGTAAACAATAGTTTTCGCATGCAATTTAGTTTTGGGTACTAAATATACTGTAAAGCCCGACTTATAAAACTCATTTTACGTGAATGGAGGAAGGGATGTCGAATAGTATCTTTGTGCCATGTCAGAGAATCCAAAACTGGAAATGTTTTATAATCGCTTGCTGAAAGTCTATAAACACAGACATAAGCAGGCTAAGCGAATGAATATCTCCTGCTACCGTGTATACGATCATGACCTCCCCGAATTTCCCTTTGCAATAGAATTTTATGAAGACAGGATCTATCTGGCAGAATACTTACGTAGACATGGTATGACCGATGAAGAACATGATGCATGGTTGGATACCTGTATTGATGTGATCAGTGAGATTACCGGCATTAAGAAAGAACATGTTTTTGTGAGACAGCGAAAAAAAATGTCGCACAGAGATGAGCAATATGAGAAGATAGACAGCAAAAAAGAATTCTTCACAGTAGAAGAAAATGGGTTGAAATTTTTAGTGAACTTAACGGATTACTTAGATACAGGATTATTTCTAGATCATCGTACCACCAGACAAATGGCCAGAGAGATGGCTTCGGGAAAAAGAGTGCTGAATCTCTTTTGTTACACGGGTTCATTTTCGGTGTATACAGCTGCCGGAGGCGCATCTTCGGTAACTTCTGTTGATTTGTCGAAGACTTATTTGAACTGGGCTGAAGATCATATGGTCATCAATCGTTTCAAGGATAAGGATAAATATTTCTTTGTGCATGCAGATGTAAAGCAGTATTTGAAAACGCTGAAACCCGAAAGTTTTGATTTGGTGATTATGGACCCTCCTACTTTCAGTAACAGTAAGCGCATGAAAGATTTTCTGGATATCCAAAGAGATCATGTGGAACTCATCAATGATGTATTGGCAGCCATGACCAAGGGAGGAACGCTTTTCTTCAGTACCAATTTTACCAAATTCATTTTGGCTACAGAAGAGATCAAAGCTACAGAGATCAAAGACATTACTAAAGCTACTACCCCTTTTGATTTTGAAGGAAAGTTAAAGCGTTGGTGTTACAGAATCATTAAATAGATCAAGCATGTAGACTCTCCCTACGCATTCGTTCTACAGCGCTTACACTCCGTTATAAGTCCGTTACAAGTCCGTTACAAGTCCGCATACACTTCGTTTCCCACTTAATATTCATTCGGTATTCGTTTGGCTTACCTTTCTAACCCATCCCATGCCAAAAGCCGTATACAAGTAGTTTACAGCAACTATACCATATATACAGATTGGCCATTCCAAGTATATCTACCTGTATTTATACCTGTTTTTCCCATCAAAACATCGAATCACAATCAAAGAAAATAGCTTTGCAAAAACATTGAACATGTATACTTACAAACATTCATCTTCATACAAACCCTATCGTGAGGCAAGAGTCTTTTCTACCAGTGAATTGTTATTCATTGAGATCAAAGCGATGATCTTGTTTGGAGCAACTGCCAAAGACTGGTGGAAGCGATTGAGTCCTGCTGAAAAATATCGCATCCTTCATGCTAAAGAGAATCCCAGAAGTGTCAACGAAGTACACGGTGATAATACCATGATTCAGCAAGTATAAAAAAGCCCCGTTCCAAATCATCGGAACAGGGCTTGTATCGTTTTGAGTTCTACTTATTTCACTTCTTCAAACTGCGCATCTTCTACGGTATCATTCTTAGTGTTACCGTTAGACTGATCAGCAGTGGCTCCTTGAGCAGCATCTGCTCCCGGTTGTGCACCGGCTGCTTGCTGTGCCTTGTAAATTTCTTCACTGGCCGCAGTCCATGCAGTATTCATTTCAGCCATAGCAGCATCAATTGCCGGGATATCCTGATTTTTATGTGCTTCTTTCAGTTTATTGAGGGCTTCTTCGATCGGCGCTTTTTTATCGGCAGGGATCTTATCACCAAACTCTTTGAATTGCTTCTCGGTTTGGAAGATCAGACTATCTGCTTGATTCAGCTTCTCTACTTTTTCACGCGCTTCTTTATCAGAAGCCTCATTGGCTTTCGCTTCCGCCTTCATCTTTTCAATTTCTTCTTTGCTCAAGCCACTACCCGCTTCAATACGAATCTTTTGCTCTTTTCCGGTGCCTTTGTCTTTTGCACTTACATGCAGGATACCATTCGCATCAATATCAAATGTTACTTCGATCTGAGGAACACCTCTTGGTGCCGGTGGAATACCATCCAGATTAAAGATACCTAAGCTCTTATTCTGATTCGCCATCGGACGCTCACCCTGTAATACATGGATTTGTACACCGGGTTGGTTATCGCTAGCGGTAGAGAATACTTCTGTTTTCTTGGTAGGGATCGTAGTATTGGATGGAATCATGGTGGTCATCACACTACCCATGGTTTCAATACCCAATCCTAATGGAGTTACATCCAATAACAATACATCTTTCACTTCACCGGTCAATACCGCACCTTGAATAGCAGCACCTACAGCTACCACTTCATCCGGATTCACACCACGGTTAGGTTTCTTTCCAAAGAATTTCTCAACGATCTCCTGCACTTTAGGAATACGAGTAGAACCACCTACCAGGATCACTTCATCTATCTGAGAAGTAGAATATCCTGCATCTTTCAGTGCCGCCTCACAAGGTTTCAAACAACGAGCAAAAAGATTATCAGCCAAAGCTTCAAACTTTGCACGTGAGAGTTTTAATACCAGGTGTTTAGGAACACCATCTACCGCCGTGATATATGGCAGATTGATTTCAGTTTCTGCAGAAGAACTCAACTCAATTTTTGCTTTTTCAGCCGCTTCTTTCAAACGCTGTAAAGCCATGGGGTCTTTACGCAAATCGATTGCTTCTTGTGATTTGAATTCATCAGCCAACCAGTCCATGATCACTTTATCAAAGTCATCACCACCCAAGTGGGTATCTCCATTGGTAGATTTTACTTCAAATACGCCATCTCCCAATTCAAGAATTGAAATATCAAAAGTACCGCCGCCTAAATCGAATACGGCGATCTTCTGATCCACACTTTTTTTATCCAACCCATAAGCCAGTGCCGCAGCAGTAGGCTCATTCACAATTCTGCGAACATTCAGTCCGGCAATTTCACCCGCTTCTTTGGTAGCCTGACGCTGTGCATCATTAAAATAAGCAGGTACAGTAATTACCGCATCTGTTACTTCCTGACCCAAGTAGTCTTCAGCCGTTTTCTTCATTTTCTGAAGCACCATGGCAGAAATTTCCTGAGGGGTATATAAACGATCATCGATCGCTACACGAACGGTATTATTGTCACCTTTTGCTACTTTATAGCTCCAATGGCTGATCTCTTCGGTCACTTCGTCGTGACGACGACCCATAAAACGCTTCACACTGGTGATGGTGTTCTGCGGATTGGTAATGGCCTGACGCTTAGCAGGATCACCTACTTTACGCTCTCCGTTTTTCAGGAATGCCACTACGGAAGGGGTTGTTCTACGACCTTCGTCATTTGCAATCACTACCGGCTCGTTACCTTCCATAACGGCCACACAACTATTCGTTGTTCCAAGGTCAATGCCTATTATTTTGCCCATAACTATTGATTTCTGGTGAATAATCGGCTTTCCAATGTCAATCATTATGCCACGACAGGAATAAATGAAAAAATGTCAGAATGCCCTGCTCCACCCTGTTGGCTTTACCGAAAACCTTGCCAATCAATGCGTTTATGGCAGTAGGATATGTAAAAATGAACGCCTTGCATCTCTAATAAGAGAAAACCTTAGTTTTAAGCATGCGAATCCAATGGACGACTTTTGTACTATTCATTTTATCCTTTTTTGCTGCCTCGGCTCAGGAACTTCCCTTGATCACCCCCAAAAAGGGGCTTATTATCAGCAGTTCAGGCAGATTGACGCCGGGTGTTTATCAAATAAGTGTTGAGGAAGACCAGCCTTTGATCCAGGTGTCCGGAGAAAACATCCAATTAGATTTTACCGGTGTCATCCTGAAAGGGAATACAGATCAGCAGCGACCGGATGAATTTGAGGGTATCGCCATTAAGATCATGCCCGGCTCTAGAAATATACAGATCAACAACGCATATATCAATGGCTATAAGATTGCCATACTGGCCGATAGCGTTGCCGGTCTTTCCATTCAGCATTGCGATCTGAGTTTTAACTACCGACAACATTTGAAAAGCAATCTCGACAGAGAAGATATCAGCGATTGGATGAGCTACCATAAAAATGAGCAGGATGAATGGATGCGCTATGGAGCCGGTATCTATCTGCGGAAATGCAATAGCGCAAAAATTGCAGGAAATACGGTTACCAATGGACAATGCGGATTGATGATGACTTTATGCGACAGCGTAACAGTATCAGATAATAACTTCTCTTTCAATTCCGGTGTTGGTATTGGTTTATACAGGAGTAGCTATAACCTCATTTATCATAACCGCGTAGATTGGAATGTGCGTGGTTATAGTCATGGCAAGTACAAACGCGGACAAGACAGTGCCGGCTTTCTGGTTTTTGAACAATGCAACCACAACATTTTTACCTTTAATAGTGCTACGCATAGTGGTGATGGATTTTTCCTTTGGGCCGGACAACATACCATGGATACAGGTGAGGGCGGCTGTAATGACAACTTTGTATATGGGAATGACTTTTCTTATGCTCCCACCAATGGTGTAGAAGTAACATTTAGCCGGAATCTGATCATGAAAAATGTGATCCGTGATTGTGATCATGGTATTTGGGGTGGGTATAGTTATGAGAGCGATTTTACAGACAATGATTTTGCATTGAATAGAATTGGTATTGCCATTGAACACGGGCAAAACAACAATATCGCCCTGAATCGTTTTTTGTATGACAAAACAGCCATCAAATTATGGTCGAGGGAGCAGCAGCCTGCTGATTGGAAATATGCACAGCTAAGGGATACCAAAAGCAAGAATTACTGGATAGCGGTGAACCAGTTTACAGCCACTGAAACGGTGTATGATATTATGGGAACGGATACTGTGGCTTTCAGTGGCAACCTGAAAATGGCTCATACTACCGGTCTGAAGTTAGGCGATAGAACGAATGATATTGATACTTCAAGGGAAGATGATCCATTGGATATGGATTATGTGCCGGATGAACGGCTCAAAAAAATTCCTGTAACGAAAAGACCTATCCATGAATACCCAAAAGGAAAAGACAATATTCGCATGACACAATGGGGTCCCTACAATTTTAGTTATCCATTGTTATGGTTGAAACAAATAGACAGTGCAGGCATCTATCACTTTGAAGTATTGGGGTCAATCGGTAATTGGAAAATAAAGAATATAACAGGATTTGAGATCAAAGAAAAAGGAACCGATAGTTTTCCTTCATTCTTGGTGGCGAAACCAATACCCAATATTGTTTTCAAAGAGATCAAACTTGAATATGAAGGTGATGTATTTATAGATCAATTTGGGAAAGTTGGTAGTAGTGGCAGCTTATTCGGCTATGAACGATACCAACCCCAACAAAATTGGAAGCTGCAGTGGTTTTCATGGAATGAAGAAACAGACCCCACAACAAACCAAGATGCTTTTATGCAATTGCTTTCTTCCACACCTATTCATCATGGCACTTTTGACAAATTGGATTTTACCTGGTGGGGAGCCATTGGAAAAAACTTACCTGTTGATTCATTTGCAACCGTTGCCACTACTACCATTGAAACAGAAGCAGGTTTTTATGATATAGGTATTACGGCTGATGATTATGTGAAAGTATATGTAGATGGGAAACTGCTTATTGATGCATGGGATCCGAAATACACTGCATTGGATGAATTAACACATCATAAAAGACTATTGGAATTAAGTAGAGGCGTACATGAAATAAAAGTAATTCACGCTGAACGCACAGGTATTGCGACATTGATGTTTTATATCCATCCACAGAAAAAACAAGAAGAAAAAATTATCTTTCAACAGAAGATCATTAACTATTAGCTTTAAACGTAAAGTTCTTTTGTGAGAAATAGCTAAAAGCGACCACAAAAAAAGTAGTGATGATCTTTGATAAGGTTGGATACCATCCGAACACTTCTACAAAAAGTTTTAGAAACACATAATTCAGTAATAAACAGCCCAGTACCACCAGAAAATATTTACTGATTTGCTTTCTTTTGGCAACAGATGTTTCCTGGAAGACCACATATCGACTCAGGTAAAAACCCACCGGAAAAGTGATGACAAAAGCAGCTAAAAATGCAGCGATATGGGCACTGATGGATATAAAGAGCAGGTGAATGACCTGCTTTTCAAATACATAATTATAAGCAATAAAGAAAAGTGTAATATCGAGCAAGGTATTAAAGCCGCCACAAGCCGCATAACGGTAGGTCTGATGTGGCATGAACTTTCGAAAAATGGGATAGAAAAAATCAACCACAGATAGGATCAAGGTCCGGATATGTTCGTGCAAGTTTCGCATGAAGCCGCTAAGGTAGGTGTTAATTAATTACTTTTGCGCCCGAAACCGTTAAGAAAATGAGTGTTGTAGAACAGATTAAAAAGGCAGCTGCAAGTACCATAACAGCATTATATGAAATACCTGTACAACCGGCGGATGTATTGGTGAATGCTACCAAACCGGAATTTGAAGGTGATTATACAGTGGTGCTTTTTGCATTGGTGAAACAACTCAAAAAATCACCTGACGCCTTGGGTGAAGAGATCGGCAATGCTTTGATCGAAAAATTTCCGGCATTATTCAGTAGCTATAATATCATCAAAGGTTTTTTGAATCTTTCCGTGACAGATGCTTATTGGTTCCGGTTTTTATCTGAGCAACATTCCAATGAAAAATTTGGATTCAACAGTAACACGCAGGAAAAAGTAATGGTAGAGTACTCCTCTCCTAATACCAATAAGCCATTGCATTTGGGTCATCTTCGCAATAATTTTTTAGGGTGGAGTATCGCAGAAATATTAAAGGCAACAGGACATACTGTGGCAAAAACCTGTATTGTCAACGACCGTGGTGTACATATTTGTAAGAGTATGATCGCCTGGCAACGATTTGCCAATGGCGCTACACCTGCCAGCACAGGTATGAAAGGTGATCATTTTGTAGGTGATTATTATGTAAAATTCAATGACGCTTATAAAAAAGAAATCGACGAACTGGTAGCTTCCGGCATGAGCAAAGAGCTGGCTGAAAAAGAAGCCCCGATCATGAAAGATACCCAACAGATGTTGATTGATTGGGAAGCCGGCAAACCTGAAGTGATGGAATTATGGAGAACGATGAATGGCTGGGTATATGAAGGCTTTAACCAAACCTATCAGCGTATCGGAAGTGATTTTGATAAGACCTATTATGAAAGCAACACCTATCTGCTGGGAAAAGACTTGGTAGAAACCGGTTTGGCAAAAGGCGTCTTTTTTCAAAAAGAAGATGGTAGTGTTTGGATCGATTTAACAGCTGATGGATTGGATGAAAAACTGGTTCGAAGAAAAGATGGCACATCCGTATACATTACACAGGATATTGGACTGGCAGAGCAAAAACAAAAAGAATTCAATGCACAGCAAAGTATATATGTGGTAGGTGATGAACAGAACTATCACTTCAAAGTACTGAAACTGATTTGTCAGAAATTACAATTACCCTCTGCAGATGGTATTTATCACTTGAGCTATGGCATGGTAGAATTACCATCCGGCAAAATGAAGAGCCGAGAAGGTACTGTGGTGGATGCTGATGACCTAGTGGAGGAAATGGTAAATATTGCCAGACAAAAAACAGAAGAACTCGGTAAAGTAAAAGATTTCACCGCTGAAGAATTAAAAGAGCTTTATGATATTATTGGACTAGGTGCTCTTAAATTTTTCTTGCTGCGTGTAGATCCTAAAAAGAAAATGATCTTCAATCCCGAAGAAAGCATCGACTTCCATGGATTCACGGGGCCGTTTATCCAGTATACACATGCGAGGATCAAGAGCATTCTGAGAAAAAATACCATGGACCATGGACCATGGACCATGGACCATAGTTTGCTCAAACTAGAAAAAGAACTCCTCCTCACCCTCGAACAATTCCCAACCGTACTCAACGAATCCGCTTCAGAACATGATCCATCGAAAGTGGCGATCTATGTGTTCAATTTGGCAAAAACCTTCAATTCATTTTATACCGAACATTCGATTGCCAATGCAGAGCATGAGGAGAAAAAAAGGTTGAGACTGGCTTTATCACAGTTAACGGCGCAGACGCTGAAAAATGGGATGTCTGTATTGGGAATTAGGGTACCGGAACGAATGTAACCGTAAATTTATATAGCAATTAAAAAACCCAGATTTAAGTCTGGGTTTTTGTGCGGAAGAGGAGATTCGAACTCCCACGCCCGGTAAAAGGCGCTACCACCTCAAGGTAGTGCGTCTACCAATTTCGCCACCTCCGCGGGTAATAGGGTCGCAAATATACAGGTAATAAAGAAAATAGAAAGCCTATAGTCTTAAGAATTTTTAAGCATTTACAAAGAAGCGGAAGGCTCGGATCACTTCTTTTGGACTTTCTTTTCTATTACTCTCCACCAAACAAAAGGGAGGTTAATTTTGTAGCTTCACCTTATATTGTAAAAAAATAAGTATGCAATCTGATATAAAATGTCCGAATTGTGGACATGAGTTTGATATAGAAAACGTGTTATCTGCCGAATTAGAACAGAAGTACCAAAAGGAATTTCAGGAAAAACTCAATTCTTCATTACAAAACATCGAAGAAGAAAAGAAACGTCTTGCAGAAGAGCAAAAACAATTTGAGGAAAAGAGAAAAAGAGAAAATGAAATTTTTGCTCAGAAATTGGCCCAGGAAAAGCTTAGAATTACAACAGAAGTTCAGGAAACAGTAAAAAAAGATATTGCAAATGAATATGAAAACAGATTAAAACTATTACAAGAAGCAGACAAAGAAAAAGAAGAGAAACTCAAAGAAGCGCGTAAAAAAGAACTGGAGTTTCTGCAAAAAGAACAAGAGCTCAAAACTAAAGAACAAGAACTTGAGCTTTCGCTACAAAGAAAATTGATAGAAGAAAGAGAACGAATAAGGGAGCAACTTGCTAAAGAAGAAATTGAGAAATCAAATCTTAAGGAGCAAGAATTTCTACTCAGACTTAAAGAAAAAGATAAGCAAATCGAAGACCAGAAAAAGCTGGTAGAAGAAATGCGTCGCAAATCTGAGCAAGGAAGTATGCAACTGCAAGGTGAGGTTCAAGAGCTCATGCTGGAATCATTATTGCAAACCACTTTCCCCTTTGATAAGATTGAAGAAGTAGGCAAGGGTGTTCGTGGAGCAGATTGTATTCAAACGGTGAGAAATCAATTCGGCAATGAAGCGGGTAAAATCATCTATGAGAGTAAACGGACCAAAGATTTTGCCAATGACTGGATCGAGAAATTAAAAACCGATATGCGCAATCTGGGTGCCGATGTTGCGGTGATCGTAACGCAAACACTACCCAAAGACATGGATCGCTTTGGAGAAAAAGATGGTGTATACATCTGTACATTCAATGAAGTAAGAAGTGTAGCGCTCTTGTTGAGAAATGCTTTACTAAAAATTGCAGACGCTAAAAAAAGCCAGGAAAACAAAGGCGATAAAATGGTGATGCTCTATGATTATCTCATCGGTTCTGAATTTAGTGAGCAATGGAAAGCTATTCGAGAAGGCTTTATGACCATGAAACTGAGCATCCAAAAAGAAAGAGATGCGATGGAAAAACTTTGGAAAGCCAGAGAAAAGCAGTTGGAAAAAGTATTACTCAATGCAGCGCATATCAAAGGTTCTATTGAAGGTATTGCCGGCGCCGATGCTGTGAATCTTAATTTATTGGAAGACAATGATCCATTAATACTTGAGTAATTTATTCGGACATATCAGCAAAACAGGAGAAGCAGAAAAACCCTCCAAAAAGAAACCCATCTTTCCCGTCAATGATGAATTGAGACGATACCTCACGCAATACAGCAGAGAAGTAAAACTACCGGTTAGTTATCGAGACTTACAACGATATACCTACTCTGTTCCATTAAAAGACCGACAAGGAAATGATACTTCATGGGAGAAGGTTTCTTATGATATGCATGAATGGAATCATCTACGTGAAAACCTGGTTCGTATCTATGCCATTCTCAAAACGGAAGGTGATATGAGCTATATCAATCACCTGGATGTAGCCAGAATAGACTTCTGTTATTTTGGCAACAGTCAGCCATTTCGAATTCGCATTGTCAATAAATTCAACGACAACTACGATCATTATTACATCAAACAAGCAGATGCTAGTCGCGTGTATGGCCTAGAGTTGGAACATCTTCTCTCTCCTAACCGTATGACCTATTTTACAGATAGAGACACTTTAATCGAAGAGCATATTCCCGGTATCCCCGGAGATATTTTCATCCAAGAACATTTACACAGCAACAATACCAATCTCATTCGTCTGGCAAAAGAGTTTGTGAAATTCAATGAACGATGCTTTGTACAATTATTGGGTGATATGCGCTCTTATAATTTTGTAGTAAACATCATTCCCGATATTGAGGATTTCCAATACCGAATTCGTGCGATTGACTTTGATCAACAATCGTATGAGGGAAGAAAAAATTTATACCTACCGCAATTTTTTAAAGAAAATAGCGCATTGGTAGATATAGTATTAAAGCATCTCAATACAGACTCTATTGCTCAATACCAGGCAGAAGAAAGAACCATGATGACTTATCGACTAGTCTCTTCCAGATATCGCATCAAAGAGTTGTTGGATATTATGAGTAAAGACACGATATCTACACCGGAAAAATTATTGCAGTTAAAAACGGAATTATCCTTTCACTTCAAAGCAGGTGCTTCCTTTTCCAAAGCCCGTACCATGGGGCAATTGGTCAAACGACAATTGAAACAGACTTTACAGAATAACTTATTACTGATCCCAAAAACAAAAAGCAAGTTTGATGATTAACGAAATACCTTAATGGAACGCAGATTATCATGATCAATCATGATGATCTGCGTTCTATTAAGAGGCTAAGAATAAGTATGATTTACCCAACACAAAGTCAATTCATTCATTAAACGATAATCCAGTTGCAACGCCATATCTATTTCATTTTTTTGAAAAGAGACATCGATCTTTCCTTGTAATTCATTAGGCATCTGCCAGATTCTTAACACTTCACTAAAATCTACATCCCCATTACCCCACCATTTGAACATGGCTTCTTTGGCACTCCACAACAAGGTGAGCAATTGAACCCTGTCAATAGTTGTACGATCAACCATTTGTAGTTCCTCAGGATGCAGAAATTTATGTTTGATTTTTTCAACACGAGGTGTGAGTAGTTCAACATCAATGCCTACCCTTTCTGTTTTACTCACAATAGCTGCTGCAAAATTTCCGCAGTGAGAAATGGAAAAATGGTATTGTTCGTTGGGAAGAAAAGGCTTTCGTGTATCCGCAATTTCTATCAGCTCAGCCGGGAAATCAGGAAAAAGATACCCCAACAGATAGCGTCCGGCCAAATGCTGTAAACGTTTTTGCGGATGCATGATCTCTTTTTTGAGTGAAACCTTTTCCAGAAAAAAAGATTCCGCTTCGCTGATCTCCCATACCGCTAAACGAGTATCTTGGTTGATATCTTGTTGATAAAACAAAGGCACGGCGAATGTTTGCGTTTTAGATTGCAGATTTAAGATTTATTTGCATCCCAACCCAAAAAACTAACAAAGAATGATTCTGACCGATAAGCGCATATTAGAGGAAATGGACAAAGGCACCATCAAAATTGAACCCTACAACCGTGCCGATCTGGGCAGTAATAGTTACGATGTGCATCTGGGAAAAACACTAGCAGTATATGTAGATGATGTACTGGATGCAAAAAAGCACAATAAGATTGAATACTTTGATATACCGGATGAAGGTTATGTACTAGAACCACATAAATTTTATTTGGGTGTAACACTTGAATACACAGAAACACACGCACACGTACCTTTTTTGGAAGGCAAGTCTTCCACAGGCAGATTGGGTATCGACATTCACGCTACTGCCGGAAAAGGTGATGTAGGTTTTTGTGGCAACTGGACCCTAGAGATTTCTTGCAAGCAACCCGTTCGTGTATACCATGGCATGCCCATCGGACAACTCATCTATTTCCCTGTTGAAGGAGAGATTGAAGTAAAATACAACCAAAAATCCAACGCCAAATACAGCGGACAACCGAATAAGCCGGTGGAGAGCATGATGTGGAAGAATTCGTTTTGAGTGGGGGGATGCCGGGTGAAAAGTGAAAGGTGAAAAGTGAAAGGAATCATGTTTCACCTTTCACTTTTCACTTTTGAATTTTGAATTTTGACTTCTCACTTTCAATTCAACTTCCAAATCGCAGCATTCAATAACAACGCAAAACTTACCCACGAAATATAAGGCACCAGTAGCCATGCTGCTGTTTTAGAGTGTTTCGCAAAATATAGGATGCTCAATAGAATCAGTATCCAGAGTGCGATCATTTCAATCAATGCCCATCCGGTAGCATGTAATCCGAAGAAAATAAATGACCAGCAAAAATTCAAAATGAATTGCAGGATGAATAATTGTAAGGCTTTATTTCTTTCCTTGGATACAGGCTGTTTCCAGATCAAGTAAACACTAATACCCATCAATACATACAACGTAGTCCATACGGGACCAAATAACCAATTCGGTGGATTGAATGATGGTTTATTAAGCGTGGCATACCAATTGGGAATTTCATTCACGGTTACCAATCCACCTACAGATCCCAACAACACACAAAGTGCGATGGAACTGATCAATTTGATGCTATTAGATCTTTTCATATTTTTTTAGATAAGCCATTAATAAACCAATCACTTCATTATAACTACGCACACCCGCATCTTGATTATTGAATTTTAAATATTGATCATACAGATCATTCATGGCAGGTGCAATATTGTTGCGGCGTTGCTGAAAAAATTCGCGTATTTCTTTACGATCCTTTCGAACCAATGTATCCAATCTGGTTCGATTCTGAACAATGATCTCACCAAACCTGGTAGAATCAGTTGCTGAAGCCAATAACATCAACTCTTCTCCTTGTGCATAGCTAAACAATTCATTAAAAGCTGAATAACGGAAATAAGGATCTTGGGTTGATAAAGCAGCCAAAAATCCTACAAAATTGGCTTCACTCTCACTGGCATAGCCTAACTGATGACCGATCTCATGGCAGGATACGAATGGAACCATTACCCGAGGTATATCCGAACGCACTTGCCCTTCACCCGAAAACGGGTTATAGTACCCTGTGAAGGATATCCAATCAGCAATAGGCGTAAAAAGACTGGATTTGAGGGATCGTTGGGTATAGTTCAGGAAAAAGTACTGGTCAGACAATCGGCTATATCCTATTCCTGCCATTCGGAAAATACTATCAACCGGTGGTGCCGGCAACACAGTATCTGGTAATCGTAAACGGCAGGCATTAAGGCTATCAATCAATCGATTGGTGAGTTGAATCACTTCTTCGGTCTCGTATTTGGGTTTGGATAGTTGTAATTGGTAAGCAATCCCCAAACGATCATAGTTCAAACCCCATAAAAGTCTGAAAATGATATAGATAGATAATAATTTACTCAATAAGTTCAGTCCGATCGGAAGAATGGAGTAGCGATTCAATTGTCCCTTGGCTAGTTGGATGATAAAACGGATAAGTCCAACTATCAGACTGATAATGAATAAGATATACAAAATATCCCCCACACTGAAAGGCACCCATTTTGTGATGGCCCTTAAAACATTCGATATACCTTTATAAATACCGGTACTATACCCATTTTCGATGATGGTAGGAAAATAGCCGATAATATGTAGTACTAAGGCAACGAAAAACAGCCATGCCGGTTTGATCCAGATCAACGGGGATAATTTTTTGCCTTGATTCATGGTTACAAATATGAGATTTCCTCTTGATTCAGGTCTGTTGATAAGTAGAAACCCTTGAAAGGCAATTTTCTCTTGGCATTTACGCCATTATGGACTACCTTTGCAAGCCCTTAAAAATCGGTTATGAGTCATCGGCGGGAATACGAGATAGCTTTTGTGGGTTTAAAACCGGGGACTCATGTATACGAATACCGTATTGAGGACAAGTTCTTTACAAGTTATGGAGAGCAGGATTTTAACAACTGTATCGCGAATATTAAATTGAGTTTGGAGAAGAATAACAACTTCATGCAACTCAGGTTTGATATTGATGGAACATTGGAAACTTCTTGCGACAGATGTGGTAATCAACTGCCATTAGAGCTTTGGGACGAATTCAACATCATTGTAAAAATGGTGGATGATCCCGAGATCATGAATGAGCAAGAAGAAGATCCTGATGTATATTATATCAGTCGCGGAGAAAGCCATCTGTACCTGAGTGATTGGATCTATGAATTCATCAATCTCAGTATTCCGCTCCAGAAAATGTGTAAAGAAAGTGAAGTGGGTGGTCCACAGTGTAATAAAGAAGTGTTAGAGAAATTGAAGAAAATGGAAGAAGAAGCACAGAAAGACCAACACAAAACAGTTTGGAAGGGATTAGAGAAATTTAAAGACTTAGAATAAACATTATTGATACTCTAAAATTCGAGATATGCCGAATCCTAAACGCAGACATTCACAGCAGCGCAGCGCAAAGAGAAGAACGCACTACGTAGCACAGGAAGTTACATTGAGCAAAGACAGCACCACAGGTGAAACACACGTACGCCATCGTGCACACGTGAGCGAAGGCAAATTGTTCTATAAAGGTAAATTGGTAGCTGAGAAAGCTCCATTGAAAGCATAATCCTTTTAGTACAGTTTAACCAAGCTTACCGCGCATGAATATTGGCATAGACATGATGGGTGGAGATTTTGCACCGCTGGAAGCGGTGAAGGGACTGAAACTTTATCTGTCTACCAGTACACCTGCTGCTTCACTATATTTAATAGGTGATGAAACACTGGTCAATCCTCTATTGGAGGAACACCAGGTTACATCACCTAATTTACATTTGGTACATGCCCCGGAAGTCATCGGATATCATGAACACCCCACCAAAGCATTGAAAGAAAAGCAACGTTCTTCTATTGCGATTGGGTTTCATTTACTCGCAACCGGAAAAATAGACGCTTTCATCAGTGCCGGAAATACCGGTGCTATGTTGGTGGGAGCCATGTACAGTATTAAGCCTATTGCAGGCGTAGCACGACCTACTATTTCCACCATCATTCCCAAATTAAAAGGTGGAACCGGTTTATTGGTGGATGTGGGATTGAATGCAGATTGTAAACCTGAACAACTCAATCAATTTGCCTTATTGGGAAGTTTATATGCCCAGCACATTCTCAATATCAACAATCCTTCTGTTGGATTAATGAATGTAGGAGAAGAAGAAGGCAAAGGCAATATTCTGGCACAAGCCACCTACCCTCTCTTAAAAGAAAATACACAGATCCATTTCATCGGAAACATTGAAGGTCGAGATATCTTCCAGGATAAGGCTGATGTAATGGTTTGTGATGGTTTTACGGGTAATATCATCCTCAAACTAGCCGAGTCGCTATATGATATTGCCGTGGAACGCAACCTCTCTTCAGACAGCTATTTCAGTCGTTTTCATTATGAAAATTATGGTGGCACACCGGTATTGGGTGTAGCCAAGCCAGTGATCATTGGTCATGGTATCAGTAATGATAAAGCTTTCATGAATATGATTGCATTGGCGGAGAAAATGATTCAGACCGACCTCTGCGGTAAGATGACCAATAGTTTTAGCGCTTAAATCCTATTTATTTATTGCCACTGACACAGAAGACCACAGAAAAGGCTTCAGTGCCCCTCTGTGTCCTCTCCTAAGGGAGTCCTTTGGACAGTGGCAACCCATTTTCCATCACGAATTACAACCGCTCATCATTTTCAAAGAGTCACTGGAAATCGGCCATATATAGCCTATTCATCTGATAATCAATAAGTAATAAGTTAACTAAGCTATTTTGCAACAGATATTACTTTCCTAAAGATGGTACTATGTGTTGCATAGTACCAAAAGTTGACTTATCTTTGATCTATTAAATTAAAAAACACAACGTTATGAAAAAGTTACTCAACAACATCCAGATTTTTGCGATGATCGCTTTGATCCCTGCTATTACATTTGCTTATTTGCACACAGATAAAGCCACTACTGAAGAAGAAACAGAAAAAACAGAAATTGTACGCAAAGGAATCAATATCCAGGATGCAGGAAGCATGATCCATTTAGTGAAAAGCTTCTAATCCAACAGATATGATTCAACAACGTACATCGCTGCAGATCAATAAGGGCAGTGGTGTTACAAAGTACTGCTAAGTACATCACTACCCTTTTCGCTATCGTTTATTCACATATTCGCGTTAAATACGGTTGAACTGTTCAACAGCCGTTGCAAAACTTTACCTTTGCACAAACAAATGTTAGTTTTAGCATGTGGTTGAATAATATCCTCGAAACGATAGGCAATACCCCCCTGATCAAACTTAATAAAGTAGCAAAAGAGATTCCTGCCACCGTGCTGGCCAAGGTTGACTATTTCAATCCCGGCAACTCTATCAAAGACCGTATGGCTTTGAAAATGGTGGAAGTAGCCGAAAAAGAAGGCAAACTCAAACCCGGAGGTACGATCATTGAAGGTACCAGTGGAAATACAGGTATGGGACTGGCATTAGCTGCTTGTGTCAAAGGATACAAATGCATTTTTGTTACTACCGATAAACAATCCAAAGAAAAAGTAGACATCCTCAAAGCAGTAGGTGCTGAAGTCATTGTTTGTCCTACCAATGTTCTCCCCGAAGATCCCCGTAGTTATTATAGTGTCGCAAAAAGATTGGGACAAGAAATTCCCAATTCAATGTACATGAACCAATACGATAATTTGGCGAATCGTCAGGCACATTACGAAACCACAGGACCTGAAATCTGGGAACAGACAGAAGGAAAAATCACCCACTTTGTTTGTACTGCAGGAACTGGCGGAACCATCACCGGAACTGCGATGTACTTGAAAGAAAAAAATCCCAACATCAAAGTTTGGGCTGTAGATGTGTACGGCTCATTGCTGACGAAATATTTTAAGACCGGTGAGATTGATATGAATGAAGTGCATCCTTATATCTCTGAAGGATTTGGTGAAGATTTTGTTCCCGGCAACTATGATATGAGTGTGATCGATGAATTTGTTCAAGTTACAGATAAAGATGGTGCAGTGATGGCACGTCGTATTGCCAAAGAAGAAGGAATGTTTTGTGGATACAGTGCCGGCAGTTGCTTACAAGGTTTGATGCAATTGAAAGCGAGTCTGACCAAAGATGACGTAGTGGTCTGCGTATTCCATGATCATGGCAGCAGATATGTAGGCAAAGTGTATAATGACCAGTGGATGATGGAACGCGGCTTCTTAGATGTGAAAACGTTTAAAGACATCGTAAATGGAAGAGGCGGACAAAAACTCATCACCGTATCTCCTGAACATACGGTTGCAGATGCGGTGGAGTTGATGAAAAAATATGATATCGAACAAATACCGGTATTGAAAGATGGTGAATTGAAAGGTTCATTGAGTGAAGGCGGACTGTTTCAAAAAATATTCAGCAATCCGGAATTGAAAGATGCCACTGTTGCCAGTGTAATAGAACATCCCTACCCTGTTGTAGATTTCCTGACACCGGTTGAAAAAATTGGCACACTCATCAACAAAGAAAATGGCGCAGTGTTAGCGAAAGATGAAAAAGGAGATTTCCATATCATCACGAAGTATGATGTGATACAGAGTTTGGCGAAATAAAAGTATAGTTCCGAGAGAAAAGCCCTGCATGTAATGATGACAGGGCTTTTTTATACAAAGTTTTAAAGAATATCTTTACCATGATATAAATACAAACACAATGCTTTCGATTAAACATGAAGTATTTCTTGAAGTAGCGAAACAAAAGAGTTTCTCGAAAGCAAGCCAACAATTGTTCATCTCACAACCTGCCATCAGCAAGCACATCAAAAATCTTGAAGAACAATACTCCACAAGGCTCTTTGAAAGAAAAGGCATGGGTATTGAACTCACAGATGCGGGAAAATTACTACTAGAAAAAATTACAGAAGTAAAAGCCATCCAGGAAGAAACGGAATTTGAATTATCGAATATTAAGGATCTATTACAAGTTAAAGGCACTTTAAAACTGGGAGCCAGTACAACAGTTGCCTTGTACATACTTCCCAAAGTGCTGTCTGCGTTTCATAATCGCTATCCACAAATCATCATCAATCTTCTGAATCGAAATACAGAGATTGTACTGCAGGCTTTATTAAATGAAGAAATTAATTTGGGAATTGTAGAAGGACGTTCCAAGCTAACACAAGTTACACACCGACCTTTTATCACCGATAAAGTCGTTGCTGTTTGTAGTAAGAAAAGTTCGATTGCTAAGAAAAAACAATATGATATTGAAGATATCCGGTCATTACCGCTTGCATTGAGAGAAGCCGGAAGCGGAACCCTTGCTGCATTGCGTTCAGCGCTTGATAAGAAAAAAATTAAACTGAATGCATTACAAATCAAAGCCAGACTCGGAGGCACAGAAGCATTGAAGAATTTTCTGGTAGAATCCGATCTACTCGGCTTTCTGCCACGCCGATCTGTTTTAAAAGAATTGGAACAAGGTGATTTGGTAGAAATTCCATTTACCGGATTACAAATCGAAAGAAACTTCTATTTCATTGAAAGAAAGGGTGAAAAGAGCGAACTCAATAGCATTTTTATAAAAATCGCTGAAAAATTGTATAACTTATAGTTATGGCTAATAACTATAACTGATGGTAAAAGTTATAAAACTGCTACTATGTTTGCAGCATGGTACAAGCAACTAATCATATCCAGCCTATTTCTTTGATTACTTTAAAAAGGCTAGCCGCTTTCGTTTCTTATTTAACCGTTCCTGAATACAATGCCCTATTTTCCGGATGGAAAAAACTGTCAGAAAAGAGTTATTCGTTGATTGACAGTAGTATCCCTATGGTTCAAATTGAACTTGAACAGTCATATTTTGATTGATAAGAACTTCACTATTTTGCAGCATGACCATGATTGCAAATAAAACAAGTGATGCTGTCAGTGTAAATAACTCAGCTCACCGTATTGTCTCACTTGTGCCTTCACAAACAGAATTACTGTATGATTTAGGTTTGAATGATGAAGTCGTGGGTATTACCAAATTCTGTATCCATCCCAATCATTGGTTCAGAAATAAAACCAGAATCGGTGGTACAAAAGATGTAAAATTCGATCGTGCAAAAGCATTGTCTCCTACACTGATCATTGCGAATAAAGAAGAAAATGTAAAGGAACAGGTAGAAGCGTTAGCAGCAATCGCACCTGTTTACACTTCAGATATCAGCACATTAGAAGATGCTTATCACATGATACATGAGATCGGCAAAATCACCCATACAAATTCAAAAGCAGAAGAAATCATTGAAAAAATAAAAGCAGGTTTTGTACTGCTTACGGAAGAACTGAATCAACAAACTCCAAAAACTTGTTTATACTTGATCTGGAAAGATCCTTACATGTCGGTTGGTGCAGACACATTTATTCATGACATGATGTTACATTGCAGACTTGAGAATGTATTGATCCATGAAACAAGATATCCTACCCTCAGCATAGAAAAAATTCAACAATTGGCTCCGGAAATCATCTTACTATCATCGGAACCCTATCCATTTAAAGAAAAACATATTGCAGAATTACAAGCCTATCTTCCGCAAACAAGCATCCTGCTTGTAGATGGAGAAATGTTCAGTTGGTATGGCAGCAGATTACAGCATTCACCCGCCTATTTCTGCGGCTTATGGAATACAATCAACAGTTCATCCACAAGACCAAAAAGCTAACGAACGTTTGCGGATTCTAAAGTATCTTGCCGCCAGTTTGTTAGTATGCGGCTTGGAGCTTGCAGCTTGCAGCTAATAGTCCATGGCCCATGGTAAGAAATCATGAGATAAGCCTATATTCTTGGACACTAAATATTAAAATCAATCAAGAAAAAAAATCAACCATGAAAAAGTACAGAGCCGGGGTATTATTTGGAGAAGAATTAGAAGCATTGTATAATGATGCAAAAGATAATCAGTTTGCATTACCAGCGGTGAATACCATTGGTACCAATACGATCAATGCTACATTGGAAACAGCTGCTAAAGTAAATTCTCCGGTAATCATCCAGTTCTCAAATGGTGGTGCACAATTCGTTGCCGGGAAGGGTATGCCGAACGATGCATTGCAAGGAAACATTTCCGGTGGTATTTCCGGTGCTTTACATATCCACAACGTGGCAAAATACTATGGCGTTCCTGTGGTATTGCATACAGACCATGCCGCAAAGAAATGGCTGCCATGGGTGAGCGGTTTGATCGATGCCGGTGAACAGTTTTATAAAGAGAAAGGTCAACCATTATTCAGTTCTCATATGTTGGATCTTTCTGAAGAACCGATTGAAGAAAATATCCACACATCTGTTGAATTTTATAAGCGCATGGCTCCATTGGGCATGAGCATCGAAATAGAACTAGGTGTAACAGGTGGCGAAGAAGATGGTGTTGACAATAGTGGCATTGAAAACGATAAACTCTATACCCAACCACAACATGTGGCTTATGCTTATACTGAACTTAGCAAAGTAGGCAAGCTGTTTACAGTTGCTGCTGCTTTTGGTAATGTGCATGGGGTATATAGTCCGGGTAACGTAGAACTTCGTCCCGAAATCCTGAACAATAGCCAGCTCTTTATCGAACAGGAACTGAAAACAGGACCTAAGCCTGTATACTTTGTATTCCATGGAGGAAGTGGGTCACCACAACACCAAATCCGTGAAGCCATCGGTTATGGCGCCATCAAAATGAATATCGATACGGATCTTCAATGGGCATTCTGGGAAGGTATTAAAGACTTCTACAAAAAGAATGAAGCCTACCTGCAAGGACAACTAGGCAATCCCGAAGGAGCCGATAAACCCAATAAAAAATTCTACGACCCCCGCGTATGGCTCCGCAAAGCCGAAGAAAACTTTGCAAAACGCCTGGAAGTAGCGTTTGAGGATTTGAACTGTATTAATAGGAACGCTTAGTAGTTAATAGTCAATGGTCCATAGACCATAGTAGGAAATGATTTTTTTACTCTGGACTATGGACCATTAACCATGGACTATGACCCCATTACCCACTAATTCCCTATCTTAGCCGCCCAATCTATTGCCCCGTTATGAAAAAAGAACGTGAAGAAGATTTTGAAGCAAATTTAACCGGAGAAGGTCCACAGGGAGATGATGCCAAACCACGTTGGTTCAAGCGTATACGCAAAGGCATTCTGACTTCTACTGCTGATAAAAAAGAAACCCCCGAAGGACTCTGGAACAAATGTCCGGAATGTAATTATATCTGTACCACTACAGAACTGGCTGAAAATCTATATGTATGTCCGAAGTGTAATCACCACCACCGAATTGGTAGTGCGGATTATTATGACTTCCTTTTTGATAACAACGAATACATCGAACTTTTTGATCAAATCAAAAGTAAGGATGCACTCGGATTCACCGATCTGAAGCCTTATCAGAAACGTCTGGATGAAATTCATGCCAAGACCGATCTGAAAGACTCCATGCGCGTAGCTACCGGTAAAGTGGATGGAGAAGGTTTTGTAATTGCGTGTATGGACTTTGAATTCATTGGTGGTTCTTTGGGAAGTGTGATGGGTGAGAAATTCAGTCGCGCAGTAGATTATTGTATTGAACACAAACTACCCTACCTCGTCATCAGTAAAAGTGGTGGTGCACGTATGATGGAAAGTGCTTTCAGTCTGATGCAGTTAGCCAAGACCAGTGGCAAGCTCTCTCAATTGAGCGATGCGGGTCTCCCCTATATTTCATTACTCACCGACCCAACTTTTGGTGGCATTTCCGCCAGCTTTGGTATGCTGGGCGATCTGAATATCGCTGAACCCGGCGCACTGATTGGTTTCGCAGGTCCACGTGTCATCAAAGAAACCATCAAAAGAGATCTACCGGAAGGCTTCCAAAGAAGTGAATTCTTATTAGAACATGGATTCCTCGACTTTATTGTAGAGAGAAAACAACTGAAACAGAAACTGGCACAACTAGCCATGCACTTCAGAAAATAAGGGCTCCTTATTCCACACTGCCATGGCAAAAGAAATGAATAACAGGCAGGCTTATTATAATTACCACATCGAAGATAAATATGTGGCAGGGATTGTATTGCTAGGTACCGAAGTGAAATCGATCAGAGATGGCAAAGTGAGTTTCAATGATGCGTTTTGCTTGTTTGATGATGGCGAACTATGGGTACGTGGATTATATATCGCCGAATACTCACATGGTACAGCCAATAACCATATCGCTGTTCACGACAGAAAATTACTCTTGCAAAAAAGAGAGCTGAAAAAAATACAAGCCAAATTAAAAGAGAAAGGCTACACCGTAATCCCCTTACGCGTTTTCTTGAACGATAAAAATCTGGTGAAAGTAGAAATAGGACTAGGAAAAGGTAAAAAGCTACACGATAAGCGTGAAACGATCAAAGACAGGGATGTGCAGAAAGAGATTAAGCGTTTCTTGAAATAAAGTTTGATTTTTTGTCCGAAGGACTCCTTGAGAGATCTTTGATTTCTTGATTTATTTTTTCAAATCAAGAAATCAAAGATCATCAAATCAAAGATCTATTTAGCGAGTTTCACTTTCAGGTTTTGATCCAACGCTTCCAAAAACTCTTCAGTATACAGATAGTGTTCTCCATGATTCACTTTGTTACCATGGATACATACTGCTAAGTCTTTGGTCATTTTTCCGCTCTCAACAGTTTCAATACATACCTGCTCTAAAGCTTGACAGAAATTGATCAGTTCCTGATTACCATCCAACTTTCCACGGAATTCCAAACCTCTTGTCCATGCAAAAATAGATGCGATCGGATTGGTAGAGGTTGGCTTCCCTTTTTGGTGTTCACGATAGTGGCGGGTTACGGTTCCGTGTGCAGCTTCTGCTTCCATCACTTTTCCGTCAGGGGTAACAAGCGTTGAAGTCATCAGACCTAGAGAACCGAAACCTTGTGCAACAGTATCACTTTGTACATCACCGTCATAGTTCTTACAAGCCCATACAAAATTACCATTCCACTTTAATGCACTGGCTACCATGTCATCGATCAAACGATGTTCATACGTAATACCTGCTTCAGTGAATGCAGCTTTGAATTCATTCTGATAGATCTCTTCAAAAATATCTTTGAAACGACCATCATATTTTTTCAAAATGGTATTCTTAGTAGATAAGTATAAAGGCCATTTTTTACTCAATGCCTGATTGAAACAAGCACGGGCAAAACCTTTGATGCTCTCATCGGTATTGTACATCGCTAAAGCAACACCGTCTCCTTTAAAATTGAACACTTCAAATTCTTGAACGGTTCCATCCTCTCCTTCAAACTTAACGGTGAGTTTACCTTTTCCTTTGGTTACAAAATCTGTGGCACGATATTGATCTCCAAAAGCATGACGACCAATACAGATTGGCGCAGTCCAGTTAGGTACCAATCTCGGAACATTTGAACAAACGATGGGCTCACGGAAAACAGTACCATCCAGAATATTTCTGATGGTTCCGTTCGGACTCTTCCACATTTGTTTGAGCTTGAATTCTTTTACACGCTCTTCATCGGGAGTAATGGTAGCGCATTTGATGCCTACGCCATATTGTTTGATTGCATTGGCAGCATCAATCGTTACCTGATCATTGGTCTCATCGCGATACTCCATTCCCAGGTCGTAATATTTAATATCCAATTCCAGATAAGGAAGGATCAATTTCTCTTTAATGAATTTCCAGATGATTCTTGTCATCTCATCACCATCCAGTTCTACGACCGGATTTGCTACTTTAATTTTTTGCGTCATTACGGTTTATTTTAATGATAAAACGGGCACAAATGTAACGAATTCAAGCTATTTCAGGACAAATGCCCTTTTAGCCTTTCATAGCTTATTTTCCACTAAACATTCACGATCAGTACCGGTATTTGTAAGGCATGACGAACATCTTCAATGGTTTCACCAAACAAATAATCCTTCCAACCACTGTGCCGGTGTGCTCCCATTACTACCATATCTGCTCCTGAATCTTTTACGATCCTAATGATTTCTGTAACACGATTCTTATATCCCAATACGGCTTCTGCCTGATAGCCCTGCGCCCTTAGTTGGGCACAATAATGATCAATCCTTTTTTTATCCAACCTTGTCTCGTCATCATCACTGGCATCACCAAGGTATTTGGCCGACACACTTTCTACCACATGTAACAGTAAAAAGGAAACGTTCTTATTACCCTGAGCCAAAGCATGCGCAATCAGTTTTTCGTCGGCTTTTGTAAAATCCAGTGCAATGGCAATTTTCTTCGTTGCTTTCACAGAAAGATTGTCCAATTCGGCCCATTCTCCATGCATAGCTGCATGCTGTTGTTCTCTTTTCTTTTTAAAGAATGGAAGGAAAGTCATGGTCACAAATAACCATAAAAACAATAGTATCAAAACACTTACCAAGATCTTCAATCCCCACTCACCTTGTGCATCATACACAGCCAATGCTTCTTCAGCAACCAGTTTTACATTTAAGAATACCAAAATACAAGCTACAGTCCATGCAGCAACTTTCACCCATGGTTTAATCACAAAACTGCCCATGGTTTCTTTATCACTTACAAAATGGATCAATGGTATCACAGCAAATCCCAATTGTAAACTCAGTATCACCTGACTGAACACCAGTAAGTCATCCACCTTATCATCTCCATAAATCCCAATTACCAATACAGCAGGAACAATCGCAATTAAACGGGTAATCAATCTTCTCAACCAAGGATTCAAACGCAATCGTAAATATCCTTCCATTACTATTTGTCCGGCAAGTGTACCGGTAATGGTAGAGCTTTGCCCCGCAGCAATCAGTGCTACTGCAAAAAGAATGGGCGCTAATTCTGTTCCTAAAAGCGGTTGCAATAATTTGTGCGCATCTTCAATTCTGGCTACTTCCGTATTTCCTGTTTTGAAAAAAACAGTTGCCGCCAAAACAAGTATCGCAGCATTCACAAAAAATGCTGCATTCAATGCGATGGTACTATCAATAAAATTATATTTCAATGCACGCTTAATGCTTTTTTGATCTGACCCAATCTTTCTGGTTTGAACCAATGCAGAATGCAAGTAAAGATTATGGGGCATTACAGTAGCGCCAATAATCCCCACTGCAATGTACAAAGACTCATTACTCAACATGGATGGAACGAATCCGGTAACTACTTCTGAAAGATCCGGTTTTGCCAATAAAATTTCAATCAAAAAAGAAACTCCAATCGTAGCTACCAATGCCAAAATAAATGCCTCCATTTTACGGATGCCATATCGTTGCAGCAGCAGAAAAAGAAAAGTATCTAATACGGTAATAGCAACACCCCACATTAATGGCAAGCCCGTCAACAAATGTAAGCCGATAGCCATACCTACTACTTCTGCCAGATCGGTAGCTGCAATGGCCAGTTCTGCCAATATGTACAAACAAAAATTGACAACGGGTGGATAGGTTTCTCGATTGGCTTGTGCAAGGTCTCTTCTTCTCACAATACCCAATCTGGCACTCAAACTTTGTAGCAATAATGCCATGAGGTTACTCATCAGTAAAACCCAAATGAGTTGATAACCAAATTTGGCACCCCCTTGAAGATCAGTTGCCCAATTACCCGGATCCATATAACCCACACTCACCAAGTATGCCGGCCCCAAATAAGCCAATATACGTCTCCATCCTTTTCGTGGTGTAGTTGTATCCACTGTTTCATGCACTTCACTCAGAGAAACCGATTCATTATTTTGTTTCATGTTACAGGGATTTTACAAATAGTACAGATGCCAATTCACGGCTTACTGTAACGACTTGTTGATTTTTAATGCGTAGCTCCAATGATCCGTCAAAATCAAATACTTTTTTTACTTCTAAACGTGTACCCATTTGTAGTCCTTTATGTTTCAACAATTCCAATAATTCAGTGGATTGACTACCCACTGCAGTAATTTGAACAGGTGTATGAAGGAGGGCTCCTGATAACTGTTCTTGTGGTTGCGCAATGATCTTGCCTTTACTATCGGGTATCGGATCACCATGCGGATCAAATTTAGGATGACCTAAAAACTCATCTAGTTTATCAATAAGTTTGTTACTGCTGATATGTTCCAGTTCTTCCGCAACTTCATGTACTTCATCCCAACCAAATTGCAATTTATCTACCAGGAAATATTCCCATAACCGATGCTTGCGTACAATGCCCAAAGCCACTTTCCTACCCTCTGCACTCAGTTTTACACCACGGTAAGGTTCATAGCTAATGATTTTTTTAGCTTTTAATTTTTTGAGCATATCCGTCACCGAGGCAGGCTTAGTTTGTAGCTCTGCAGATAACGCATTGGTACTAACCACTTCCTGACCATGTTGTAAGTGATATACTGCTTTAATATAATTCTCCTCCGCCATCGTAAACTTCATGACCCTAAATTTATTTTTAGACAAACCTAAATTTTTATTACCGAATTTGCAAGTACTTCCATCGAAAACACTATTTTTAAGTCAAATTAGGTTCATGAGATACTGGGCGCCTATATGTTTGCTGATCATTTGTTTCGCCTGTAAGGACAAAAAAATTGACTTTTCCGGCGAAGTGCCTTTAAAAGCAGAAGATTTTATTACTGTATTCCCAAAAATTACCGGATCATTTTTAATGGCCGACTCCAATCTGGCACGTAAAGCTGATACCACTCGAATTGGTTACAAGGCTTTGGTTCAGTTCATTCCTGATTCTGTGCTAAAGACTTATGTAGGAAAAGATAAAAAAACGGTGATTCGTCCGGTGGGTATCATTGAAAAAGAAAATGAAAATTATTTATTGCTCAATTTCACCCGACAAAAAAAGACCACAAATGTTGTATTTGTAACAGATAAAAAACTTTCCTATTTAGCATCCAAAGAGTTGTTGACAAATCAGAAAACAGATAATTATTATCGATTTGTTTCGATTAATAAGGAACCCACCTTCCTGATCAATCGTGAAAAACAAGCGCCGGACAATACCACAAAATTTACAAGAGCCGGTTGGATTTATAACAATGAAGGATTCTTTATGCTAGTGATCAACGACAGTAATGAAGATCCGGAAAAAACAGCAGTGATTAATCCAATTGATACCCTCCCCAGAAAAAACAAGTTAAGTGGCGACTATGTAAAGAATGAAAAGAATTATATCTCCATCCGTGATGGTAAAGATGCGAATACATACTTGTTTTTTATTCATTTTGAGAAAGACAAAGGTGCATGTGTAGGTGAATTGAAAGGCGATTTTAAAATGAAAACAGCTTCAACTGCCATCTATCTGCAGAATGGTGATCCATGTATCATAGATTTTAGTTTTTCCGGCAACCATGTCAATGTAAAAGAGCAAGGAAGTTGTGGCAACCATAGAGGCATCAAATGTTTTTTTGATGATGCCTATCGAAAAAAGAAGGAAGTGAAAGCTAAAAAGAAAAAATCGTCTTGATACAATTGTTCCATTTTTACGGTATAAATTTCCCGAAAACGTTTGCAATGCCTTTTCATCATTGAATCCTAACGTTTGTTTGTACAAAGCTGATTATCTTCCCACTGATTACCCACAGTTCTATTGTGTAAAAAGTACATTTTATTGAAATACCCCTATATTGCAAGCGCTAATTGATCACCAAACGAGCATTTATGAATTTTAGAAATTATCATGTCCCTTATCAGATTAATGAGCAGTACAGTAAGAAAGCTGCTTATTTTTCAATGGAATTTGCAATTCATCAACCTTTAAAAATATACAGTGGCGGTTTAGGATTTCTGGCGGGTTCACATCTAAGAAGTGCCTATGAACTTAAGCAGAATATGATTGGTATCGGGATCCTTTGGAAGTATGGTTATTATGATCAGGCAAGAAATCAGGACCAGACTTTACAGGTTACTTTCATGGAGAAAATTTATAGTTTTCTCGAAGATACCGGTATCAAGTTTCAGATATTGATCCATGAACATCCGGTGTGGGTGAAAGCATATTATTTAAATCCGGAAACATTCAACAGTGCTCCCCTATTTTTATTGAGTACTGATTTACCGGAGAACGATTATGTTTCTCAAACCATCACACATCGTTTATACGACGCCAATGTGGCAACAAAAGTTGCACAATTTATTTTGTTAGGCGTAGGTGGAGCTAAATTGATTGACGAATTAGGCTTCAATCCTGATGTATATCATTTGAATGAAGCACATGGCATTTCTTCTGCTTTCTATTTGTTGAACAAATTCAAGAGTGCCGAAAAAGTAAAAGAGCATCTGGTATTCACCACACATACTCCTGAAGAAGCGGGTAATGAAAAACATGACATCTATTTATGTCATAAAATGAGTTATTTCTGTGGATTAAGTATTGATGAAGTACGTAAACTCACCGGTATTAAAGACGATCAATTCAATCACTCATTGGCTGCATTACGCTTTGCACGCAAAGCCAATGGTGTATCTGCACTTCATGGACATGTAAGTCGTGAAATGTGGAAGAACCATGAGGGTATTTGTCCGATAACATCTATCACCAACGCACAGAACTGGCGTTATTGGGCTGATAAGCAAATGTATCGTGCCATGGAAGAAGGTAATGACTTTGCATTTGATGACAGAAAAAAGTACCTAAAGAAAAGAGCTTTTGAGATCGTTGCCGATCAAACCGGAAAAGTATTTGATCCCAATGTACTAACCATTGTATGGGCTAGAAGATTTGCCGGATACAAACGTGCGGATATGTTGACCTACGACATGGAGCGTTTTGAGAAAATGCTGAATGATTTAAAACATCCGGTACAGATCATTTGGGCTGGAAAACCTTATCCTGTTGATTATCCTGCTATTTCGCAATTCAACAACCTGGTTCATTTGAGTAAGAACTACAAAAATGTAGCTGTATTGATTGGTTATGAATTGGGATTGAGCAAGCGAATGAAACAAGCAGCAGATGTTTGGCTCAATAATCCACGCGTACCCAGAGAAGCATCAGGAACCAGTGGTATGACGGCTGCTATGAATGGTGCGGTAAACTTCTCTACGGATGATGGATGGATCCCTGAATTTATTAACCATGGCAACAATGGTTTTGTAGTACCTAAAGCTGACTATGAAAATATGACAGTACACGATCAAGATGAATATGATTTGAACAAAGCCTATGAAATTTTAGAGCAACAGATCATCCCGATGTACTATGACAACTTTGATACCTGGAGACAAATCACCAAAAATGGTATGAGAGATGTACGCTTCCAGTTCGATAGTAACAGGATGGCGCATGAGTATTATGAGATCATGTATAAATAGACTTGATGGTGAAAGGTGAAAAGTGAAAGGTCAATGGACCATAGTCCATGGTATCGTTTCACCTTTCACTTTTCACCTCTCCCTATCCACCCTTCACCTTTCCTTAACACCCCTACACTTCCATAGCTGCTATTTTCGCGTCATGAGGTATTTATTATTATCGTTTGTACTATTAGGATTTCTGCAATCTTTTGGTCAAATGGATAGTTTGAAACAGGAAAAGCAACGAATTGATAGTATCTATATCAAAGAAGTACAGGATAAACGTAAGCCGGATAAGGTTTTACATGCTGAGCCGCTGTTCATAGATTTGATTCGTGATCTCGGTGCCAGAAAAGGAGAAAGAGAATGGAATATTGGTTTGGGACTAACAGACAATAATCGATACGATCTTTATACTACATTGATTGAATATGAATTTGCACCCATCAGTAGATTGGGATTTGAAGTAGAACTTCCTTTCTCCTATTATTCACCACTAGGAGGCATCAGTAAAGACTCTATTCCCGGATCAAAACTGAATGGACTAAAACTCGCTACACAATATTCATTTTTTGTTTCTGAAAAACACAAAACCTCTTTGGCGATAGGTTATATCCATGAATTCATGATGCCTGAATTCAGAAATTACAAATCAAGTCGATTCATCAGCGCTCATCAATTCAATCCATTCTTTATTGCTGCCAAAAGATGGGGTAATAATTTCCATACTCTACTATATACCGGACCACAAATTGAAAGAAGTGTTATTACCCATCATACCAGCAAGAATTGGCAGGTCAATACCAATTTTCATTATATGATTCCGGGTACTCGAAATTTTGTGGGTATGGAGTTCAACAAGGATTTTCGAAAGAAGGATTTTGATATGGTCATCAGACCACAAATGAGAGTTGGCATCGCAGATAATCTGCTTATTGGTATTGTAGCTGGGGTTCCGGTGAAGAGAGAAAACCAACGTTTCAGCAGTTTTGTAAGACTGATATATGAACCCGGACAGAAGCACCACCGACAGCCTCGGTTGGTTACAGCACCATAATAGCCCTTAAATAAAGGTAATTGTAACATTTAGACAGTAATTTTGTTATCCTACTAAACGGGTTTATGGAAAACAAAATAGCCATTGCCATTACAGGAGCCAGTGGTTCCATTTATGCCAAGTTATTGCTTGATAAGTTACAGGCCATGCCTGAGCAATATCAGGAAATTGGCATCGTCATGAGTAAAAATGCCAAGGAAGTTTGGAAAACAGAATTGGGCAATGAGGAGTATGATCAATACCCCTTCCGCTATTTTGAAAAGTATGATTTTAATGCACCCTTTGCCTCCGGTTCTGCTAAATATAATATCATGATCGTTGCTCCCTGCAGCATGGGTACCCTTGGTCGCATTGCAGCCGGAGTAAGTGATGACCTGGTAACAAGAGCTGCAGATGTGGTATTAAAAGAAAGAAGAAAGTTGATCCTGATGGTGCGTGAAACCCCTTATAACCTCATCCACATTAAAAATATGGAAACGGTGACACTCGCCGGCGGGATTATTTGTCCCGCCACCCCTTCCTTTTACAGCAACCCACAAACCATTGAAGAAGTAGCCGCAACTGTTGTTGATCGTGTGCTTGATCTTGCTGGGTTAGAGCAGGCGTCTTACCGTTGGGGAAGCAGACCGTAGTCGATAGTCCATGGACCATGGTCTATGGACTATCGACCAAAAAAAAGCTCCGCTTTTCAGCAGAGCCTTTATATCGAGTACTTACCTTCTCTTATACTTGTGCGTTCTCTCCTTCTTCTACTCTTTTCTGAAAATCGAATTTGAGTTTACCTGATTCTTTATCAAGATCTGCAATCAATACATCTCCTTGCTTGATATTCATATTCAGAATCTCTTCCGCTAATGGATCTTCCAGGTATTTTTGAATGGCGCGGTGTAGCGGACGTGCGCCAAACTGTGAATCATAGCCTTTTTCAGAAATGAATTCTTTGGCAGCTGCTGTTAGTTCTAAAGAGAATCCAAGATTTTGTAAGCGCTTGGAAACACCTTTCATCAAAATATCAATAATGTTAAAGATATTTTCTTGACTCAATGAGTTGAATACGACCACATCATCAATACGATTCAAGAACTCCGGAGAGAAGGTTCTTTTCAGTGCTTTTTCAATGACTGCCTTATTATTCTCCTCTGCATTTTGAATACGAGTAGCAGTTGCAAAACCTACCCCATCACCAAACTCTTTCAACTGGCGAACACCTATGTTAGAAGTCATGATAATCATGGTATTTTTGAAATCTACTTTTCTACCCAACCCATCCGTCAGCTGACCATCATCCAATACCTGCAACAATATGTTATAAATATCAGGATGTGCTTTTTCGATTTCATCCAATAGGATCACACAATAGGGCTTGCGTCTTACTTTTTCTGTTAGCTGTCCGCCCTCTTCATATCCTACATAACCCGGAGGTGCTCCGATCAATCTACTTACGGTGAACTTCTCCATGTATTCACTCATATCAATACGAATCAGTGAGTCTTCAGAATCAAACATATAACGAGCCAAAGCACGTGCCAACTCTGTTTTACCAACACCTGTCGGACCTAAGAAAATAAAGGTTCCAATTGGTTTCTTAGGATCTTTCAAACCCACACGATTACGTTGAATGGCTTTCACAACTTTTTGAATGGCTTCGTCTTGTCCAACCACCATACCCATCATATCATCACTCATCCGGCGTAGCTTCTCGGTCTCTGCTTGTACCATTCTCTTCACAGGAATACCTGTCATCATACTCACCACTTCGGCGATATGCTCTTCACTGATGGGATAACGTTTGTGTTTACTTTCTTCTTCCCATTGAGTCTTCGCTTTCTCTAATTCTTCTCCCAATCTCTTTTCCGTATCACGCAGTGCAGCCGCTTCTTCAAAACGCTGACTTTTTACTACTTTATTTTTCTCGTTCTTAATGTCTTCGATCTTCTTCTCCAATTCCACAATCTCCTGCGGAACATTGATATTTTTCAGGTGTACCCGTGCTCCTACTTCATCCAATACATCAATCGCTTTGTCAGGCAGTAATCTATCCGTCATATAACGATCACTCAATTTCACACAAGCATCAATGGCATCATCGCCATAAGATACATTGTGGAAGTCTTCGTATTTAGATTTGATATTATTAAGGATAGTAATGGTATCTTCTACACTAGGTGGTTCTACAATTACTTTTTGGAATCGTCTGTCTAATGCACCATCTTTTTCAATGTACATGCGGTACTCATCCAAGGTAGATGCGCCAATACATTGCAGTTCTCCTCTTGCCAAAGCCGGTTTGAATATATTGGATGCATCCAATGAACCGCTGGCACCACCTGCACCTACAATGGTATGTATTTCATCAATGAACAGAATAACATCTCTGTTTTTTTCCAGTTCATTCATGATGGCTTTCATTCTTTCCTCAAACTGACCACGGTATTTGGTACCTGCTACCAATGCAGCTAAATCCAATGATATAACGCGTTTATCGAAGAGGACACGACTTACTTTACGTTGAACGATACGCAATGCCAATCCTTCAACAATGGCTGTTTTACCTACACCCGGCTCACCGATTAGAATAGGATTATTCTTTTTGCGGCGGCTCAATATCTGACTCACTCTTTCTATTTCCGCTTCACGACCTACAATGGGGTCTAAGGAACCTGATTCTGCCAATTTGGTGATATCTCTGCCAAAATTGTCGAGAACCGGCGTTTTACTTTTAGCATTACCGCCTGCCTTTGCGCCGGATTTGGGTTGCTGATATCCGGAGCCTCTTTTCTCTTCATCGAATTCATCTTCGCCTTCATCACTGAATTCTGCACGTGGATTGGGATTGGTAGAGCCTACCATGCCTATCTCATTTCTGAATAGATCATAATCCACATCAAATTGATTTAAAATCTGCGTGGCTATATTCTCTTTATTCTTAAGAATGCTGAGCATAAGGTGTTCAGTTTCTACCAATGGACTCTTCAAAGCCTTGGCTTCAAGAACTGTAACACGAATTACTTTTTCTGCCTGTTTGGTAAGGGGTAAACTATTGATATTGGCAATATTTTTACCGGTCTTATCTTTCACAGCCAATTCCACTTCCTTCCGCAATTCATACAAATCAACATTGAGTTGTTTTAATACTTTGATGGCGGTATTGTCGCCATCCCTGATCAAACCCAATAACAGGTGTTCTGTGCCAATGAAGTCGTTTCCGAGCCGCAAAGCCTCTTCCCTGCTGAAAGAAATGATCTCTTTAACCTGTGTTGAAAAATTATTATCCATAACCTAAATTGGATTTATACAATTATAACGAATATTTTTGAGCGAAGTTGTGTATCAGTTATACACAGCTGTTAACGTAACCTACGTAAAAATGGAAGTCAAAATTGATACCAAAGAGAAATTCACCGTTGTAACACCGGTCACGCCCGCACTTTCTGCCAATATAGCAGCAAAACTGGCCGAAACCTGTTCCGATTTCTTACAAAAAGAAGTAAGAAACATCGTGTTAAATCTTGAACCTATTACTGAAATTGAACCTGAAGCAGCTAAAACCCTAGCCCTGCTTCAACAAAATTTCTATGAGAACAGCGCTTCCTTTGTTTTATGCAATCTCAAAGAACCGATTGAATCTGTTTTTGAGCAAGAGGAATTACTAGACTTTATGAATATAACCCCCACTGAAAGCGAAGCTTGGGATATTGTACAAATGGAAGAAATCGAAAGAGAGCTGATGGATGGTGATGATATTGAATTTGATAAACCGGAGTAAGACAATGTCTGATGTCGGATGTCTGATATACAAAAACTCCGTGAATCTTTGTGCCGTACAAAACTCCTGTGGTAAAATAACCACGTTTACACAGAGTTTTGTACGGAGTTGCACGGAGTAGTTTTCACATTTCAAATCAGACATCCGACATCACACATCCTACATCCTATCCCACTATGTCCTACAAAGACTATTACCAGATACTAAGGGTTTTACCAAATGCAACTACTGCTGAGATCAAAAAGTCTTATCGGTTATTGGCCATGGAGTTTCATCCGGATAAAAATCCAAACGCTCATGCGGCTGAGCAATTTGCATTCATCAAGGAAGCTTATGCCATTCTGAGTGATCCAAGACAAAGAAAAAAATATGATGCAACTCTTTTTTCAGAAACCTATAGCAATATTCGTATTGCTACTACGCCTGAAGAAGTGAGAGACATGAGTAAAGAATTGGTGGGAAGAGTGCAACTCATGAATCCGGATAGGATCAATCGGGATAAGTTGGTATTAGATATGGATGCTGTTCTTTCAGTATATCATATTCAATTATTAGAGAAGTGGAAAGACGAAAAGCAAAATATTTTGTTAGTAAAAGACTTATTGTATTGCATGCAGTATGTAGACAGATCAGATTGTTTGCGATTGACTAAAATAATGCATGCAATAGATGGATTGGGTGTTGAGGGCCAGCAACAAATCAATCAGTTCTTACGATCCTATCAGCGTAATTATTATTGGGAGAAATATAAGATACTTCTAGCCTTAATGATGGCAATCTTGGTATGTTATCTTATCTATAGGTTATAAAAAAAGCGCAATTTTTACGTTGCGCTTTTTTATAAGATATTCTATACTATTCATCACTCATCCAAATAAGTTACCAATGTTCTTCCTTTTGTTCCGGTAGTTGCAACATCACCATACCCACGGTAAATCATGGTATAAGAACGTTGATTACCGAATGAAGCGCTATTCAAAACAGCCAAATTAAATGTACTGCCTGGTCTGCGTACATACAAGGTATCACTCAACTGGCTATTGAAAGGCAGGGTTTGAAAATCAACAACCTGACCAGGAGCAACACTATTAAAGATAGTCCCATTTCTTCTTGCAGAGAAAATGCTCACAGTAGTACCAGCAGTATCTGCTGCGATAGCATTTACAAAGCGAAGACGATAGTTTCCGGTATTGGGTTGTACGATATTATCTGGCAAAACCATTTTGGAAGAATCTCTGGTTGATTTTACGTCATCTGTTAATATAACAGAATAACGTTGTCCTCTCAAAGCCAGATTGGTAAACAAAGCCAACTGAATAGAATCAGGATTGACTCTGCCTGCCACGGTTATTTTTAATGTTTGAAGTCCGGCAGGTACCGCAAAATAGCCAAAGCCGGTTGTACCTGCTGCCGGGAAAAACCCACCGTAAGTAATCAAAGGTCCATTCACTTTTGCATTATTGACATACAAATTGATAGAATCAGGAGCATTAAAGACCTGACGGAAAGAAGGCGAAGCATGTATTACACGAATAAATGCCTTGCCTTCAACGGTAGTATATTCAGCTGTACGATCTGCCTGTTTTTCGCAGGATGCAAACACCATCATACCCGCTGCGATTATAGCTGTATAGGATAATAATTTTTTCATCGGTTAAGTTTTGAGGGTGTAATTATTTCTGTGAAAACCAGGTTTCTTTGGTATGATAATCTAATTTATCAGCACCGATTCTAACCAATTCATTGAAATTCCAAACGTATTCAGAATTATATCTTGGTCTTACACGATAAACAAATTTGCCGGCATTGTCTACATACATGTTAACACCACTTGGAGGAGTAAACCCTGTATATACTTGTAAAGTGGTAGCAGGATCGATATCTGTATAATGATAACGACGCATATCTACCCAGCTTTCAAGGGTATTGTATCCCCAAAGGGCAATATATTTTTGCAACATGATATGACTTAGCGTCAAAGTCAAAGGATCTGAAGGTACTGCTGTACTAGCCATATATGCCGCTTTTGTGCTGGCTGTAATTTGATTAGCAGTTGGCACATTGGTATTGTATTTGTCGGTCAGCATATCAAAATGCAGACTCACACCCTGACGAAATGCTGCAAGAGCCGTTACTCTATCATTCTTTTTAAAAGCTGCTTCTGCTTTCATGAACTGAATTTCACTCGCCGTCATTACTGGGAACTCAGCTCCACTTAAGAAAATGAATCTTCCAGTTGTTTCATTGGCAGTTGTACCTGTTGTAACGGCGCTTGTACCACCCCAAAAATTTTCAGGACGATCATTCACGTTCGTGATGCCCGCATTACCGCGATTAGGCTCAAGTCCAACAAATGTTCCATTTGGATTGGTTCTTAATAAATACCATCTGCGAGGATCAATCACACCTGTAAATGAAGGATGCGGATTGGTACCGTTTAATAGGTTCACTGAAAATGCACCTTGACGTAAAGTGCCCACATTACCTCTTAGCGGACCAAAGAAATTGGCATTGGCAGAGATACCTGTATTTGCAAATTTCAAAGTAGCATTATCAGCATTACTAGCCAGTGACAGATTCGCATAAGCAATCACCGAATCGGCATTATAAGATGCTTTGTTACTAAGGTGATTGAAACTACGTGCAAGAACCCCATAAACAAACTTCTTCCATTTGTTGACATCACCGCCATAGAAGTATTGATCTCCTGTAGCAAGATTGGCCTGACTTACACCATCACCTGTTTTATTCAGATTAGTAAGTGCTGTATGACAAAGCTGTCTAACGAATGTATACACATCTTGAGGTTCATCATATTTGAAAGTGATCAAGCTGGTATTAAATGCTTCCTTTAAAATCACTTCACCATGATAATCTACAAGTGTCAGCCAGCTCCAAGCGAAGATGGCTTGTCCAACTCCAACATAATCCCATTTCTTCTCTTCTGCAGCCCAATCGATCATGCGCATTAGGTTTTGCCCATGATCATAATAGTGGGTTCTCCAAACTGACGCAGCATTATCGCTGGCTCCGGTTGTTCCACCCATCATATCATATGCATCGGCTGGAGAACCGGCATTAAGAGAATGCCAGTTTTGAATATAACGGCCTGCAAAGCGGGCATCGTTGGCAGTACCATGTCCGGCACCATTACCTACCATACTTGCCAGAATACCCGGCAATAATCGTTCAGGTGGTACTTTTACATCCGCATTGGGATTGAGATATGCTTCATCTATTTTCTTACTACAAGAAACGGCTACTACACTGGTCAATGTAATTCCGACTAGTAGTTTTTTAAAGAATGTATATTTCATAAAATTGACTTTGTGGTTATACGATTTTTTTTAGCTCCTTAGAAAGCGGCTCTTAAGCCAAAGTTTACACTTATAGGAGTAGCAATGTTTCCATAATCAAACCCAAAACCACCTACCCCTCTTGTTGCAGAAGTATTTGCACTGGTAGCAGGATCTGCACCGGTGTAATTGGTGATCAGAATTAAATCATTTCCGGTTGCAAACAAGCTCAATCCTTTCAGGAACTGCATTTTGCGTATAGCTTTTGCAGGGAACATATAACTGATCGTGATATCTCTTAAACGCACCCAGTTAACGTCTTTCTCAATAAATTCCTCTTCCGGCATTCTCGCAGTATAATAGGTCTGCAAGTTGTAAGGAGTGATAGCGATGGTATTTTTAGTTGGAGTAGCCGTATTTTGTAAGCCATCATTTAAGACACCTTCAACTACTCTCGGTGTTTTTCTATCCTCTGTTCTTAAACTTTTACCTCTTCCGGTCAGGAACATTTCATTGGCATTGAAAATATCTCCGCCGATTTTCACATCCCAAAGGAAACTCAGGGTAAAATTCTTATAACGGAAGTTGTTATTGAAACCGATACTGAAATCAGGGTTTCTATCTCCACGTACCAAGAATCTTTGATCAACCAAAGGAAGACCTGTAGTTGGCTCAATCAGAATTTGTCCGGCATTGTTACGCTGATATCCAAATCCGGTAATAGAAGTACTTGGACCACCAGTGATCAAACCACCACGAGCATTTCCGAATACCCATGTATCAGAGATGTAAAATTCCGGAACGTTTGCAGGTAAACTCAATACTTTATTGCGCATTCTATTGAAGTTCACACGTGTGCTCCAGCTAAAGTTCTTGGTTTGTACCGGCGTTGCATCCAATGCAATTTCAATACCTGTATTACGTGTAGAACCCACATTCAAAGTATTCAATACGAAACCGGTTCCATAACTAGCTCTGAAGTTTTCAGCGATCTGCTTTTCATTCAAAGTGTTGTAATAAGTAACATCTAAGTTGATCTTATTATTAAAGAACTTGAACTCAGCACCCAATTCATAAGTCTTTTGAATTTCAGGCTCCAAGAAAAAGTTGTTGTTAGAGAATCCATAAGCAAATCCACCACCACTAGACTGTACAAAGTTAAATACAGACTGATTGGCGTATGGAGCGCTGGATCTAGCTGTTTGTGCAAGTGAACCTCTTAGTTTAAAGTAATTCAACACATTTCCTCTCTTTATAAAAGGTAAGATGTCTGACATGATAAAGCTCACACTACCTGCCGGATAATTATAGCTTCTAAATTGCTTGGGGAAGATAGAAGACTCTTCAAAACGGTGAGAATAAGTTAAGAAAGCTAAGTTCTTATAATTCAGTGCAAACTCACCAAAGAATGCTACCTGACGACTCAACACATAATTAGGACCGCCATTACGTTGTGCGTTATTCAAACGAATACGAGTGGCGGGGTTGGTATTATTACTATCCATACCATTTAGGTAATTGCCTTTTAACTGTGAGCCTGATACCGCATACATTTCTGTGCGATAATCCTGCCACATAGTACCCACCATCAACCGTCCGTTGAAATTACCCAAACTCTTACGCGCTGTTGCGGTAATGGTATGGTTATATCCTTTGTATTTGCGATAAAAATTATCCTGAAATCCTCTTGATGTACGAACAATACCTCCACCGAATGTTGTTGGGAGTCTGGCGGAAGATGCAGAATCTTTCACAGAAAATCCATCATTATTATACGTATCATATCCAAAACGACCTGCAACACTCAACCATGGAAAAGGATTCAGGTTTACTCCTAAAGTCATCAGAAAACGATCATTTACATCGTACCCTCTATTAAATTGTGAATTGAAATAAGGATTATCAAATTCATCATTTCCCAAACGCAGTTTTCTGGAATCCTCTGTTAAGTATTGGCTTGCATCATTATTAGATGGCCATGTCAACAGATTTAATAAATAAGAACCAGCGCCTCTTTCAGGTTTATTGTTCGTTGTTCTAATATAACTAATGGATGGAGCAATATCAATCCATTTATTGATCTTGGTACTGTTAGATAATCGAATATTATATCTGGAGAATGTGTTATTAGGTACAACACCTTTTTGATCGAATGCAGAACCTGAAAAACGCCATGATGCATTTTTAGTACCATAATCAGCACTCACATTATGTGTTTGCGCAAAACCGGTTTCAAAAAACTCTTTAACGTTATCATATAGCTGTACGTCGGTTCCATATGCCGGACCGAAATAGGAGTAAACGTTGTTATCGGAGTTTCCATTATTACCCTGACTGTATTTGTTGGAAACATCAGGCGTACGGGTTAATTTCTGAATACGGAAACTGTTGTCATAGTTGACGCTGATTTTTCCAATAGCTTTTGCTTTCTTGGTCGTGATAACGATAGCACCGGAACTGGCCTGACTACCATAAAGAGCCGTTGCTTCCGGACCTTTCAGTACGGTTACAGATTCAATATCATTGGGATTGATATCTGAAATACGGTTGGTGTAATCTTGTCCACGATTGGGCTGATCAGAAGCCAAACCAATGGTAGCACCGCCACCACTTTCATTCACAGAACCATTATCAACGATCACACCATCCACTACAAACAATGGTTGGTTACTCAATGCCATAGAATTAAATCCTCTCAAAACAATCGAAGAAGAAGATCCCGCTTGTCCACCTGTAGGTGTAATAGATAGACCTGCTACCCTTCCCTGTAAACTGTTCACGAAATTTTCACGCTGCGCTTCCGCGATTTCTTTACCGGTTACTTTTTGTACCGAATACCCCAATTCGCGAGGTTTACGTTTGATATCCATGGCTACTACCACTTCTTCCAATTCAGATACTTCAGCAGACAAGGTAATATTGAGTTGTGCACCTGTTATGGCAACACGCTTACCCTCATAGCCTACATAACTGATTTGAAGTGATTGTCCGTTATTGGCACGGATGGTAAAAGCCCCACGCTCATTTGTTTGAGCGGTGGCAGTGGCGCCTACCACTTTAATGGTTACACCTGCTAAGGGCAATTTGGTCGCAGCATCTGTAATGGTTCCCGATACTGTTTGGCTCTGACCAATGGCCGGTAGTGCAAACAGCAAAAGTAGCATTAAGGCCACTTTCATGATTGAGACAACATTTCTCATAAGAGTTTTTTTGGTTTCGTAAACAGAGATTAATCGGGAAGCTTCGTATGGCCATCCCCTATTTTTCACTTAGACATTGGATTCCCGCAAAACAATGCACCAGTTATCAATTTTTAATGCCGCAAAAAACTGCAAAAAATCGCCTTGGTTATCGAAAAGCGGAATAATAAAGCAATGTTAAAGTTCTTATGCGATATTTTCGAATATATTTAATCATAATTTTTTTCACATTGCCAATGCTAAATGTGTATTTCCGCAAAAAACTGCATTACTGGCAAAAACAAAGACTTTACACCCCCTAAAAGGTATAAACCCGCTAAAAAACGAATGAATAAAAAGTCATTGAGTGGCAAATACACTTATAATACCATAATGCCTCTTTGGATATAGGGTGACAGTTTAGGATCAGATGGGTCTAATTCTGTAATGAGGATATCAATTTCCTCAGGTTTACAGACTTGTAACTTTTGTGTAGTATTCAATTTTTCAGATATCGCTAAAGAAACCGTTTTTTGAGAGCCTCGTATCATGGCTCTTTTCACTTCAATGATCTCCCACTCCAAATCTGTAATACCTTCCTCAACATCCAAACTATTGGTACCCAGAAAACAATAATCGGCCTTGATACCGGCAAGTCGCTGAATCACTTCTGCACCCACAGATATTTGAGCGGTCTTGGATAATTTATTTCCTAAGAAAATAACTTCACATGTAGGATGTTCCAATAACTCCAATGCTATCGGCACACTCACCGTAATAAAAGTGGCACTCAAGTCAGGCGGCAGAGCTTTTACCAATTCTCGAATGGTGGTACCTCCTGATAATAAGATGAACATGCCATCTTTAATGAGCTCTACCGCTTTATAGGCAATTCTTTTTTTCTCTGGCAATGAATAGATGCTATTTGTCTCTAACGTAAAATGGAACGATTTAGACAAAGCACCCCCATGTACTTTAATGAGCTTCCCCTCTTCTGCCAACTCCTGAAGATCACGTCTTACCGTATCTTCTGAAACATCCAGTTGTACACTCAAATCAGATGACAATACCTTATTATGGATATTGATTTGCTGTATGATATAAGCTTGTCGTTCTTTCTTAAGCATGGATAAAAATAAGGAAATGCTTCAATTCCAAACTTCCATAGCCCCAAAATTGTATTTTCGTCCCGAAGAACGAGAGAAGTGAAAGGTGAAAAGTGAAACGACGCCATGGACTATGGACTATAGTCCATGGTCTATGGTCCATAGTCAATTCACTTTTCACTTTTCACCTTTCACCTTCCTAAACCATGATCTCCCAAAACACCATACAACAAATCTTCAACCGTGCCGATATCATTGATATTGTGGGGGAATTTGTGAAGCTGAAAAAAAGAGGTACCAACTATATTGGTAATTGTCCCTTCCACAACGAAAAAACACCTTCTTTTACCGTATCACCTACCAAAGAAATTTATAAATGTTTTGGCTGTGGTAAAAGTGGTCGTGCCATTGACTTCGTAATGGAGCACGAGAAATACAGCTATCCGGAAGCACTACGATGGCTGGCCGCTCGTTATAATATTGAAATTGAAGAAACGGAAGCTAGTCCGGAGATTAAACTACAGCAACTCACTTCTGAAAGTCTGTATGCGATCAACAATTTTGCCCAGAAATTTTTCTCGGAACAGTTATTCGATACCGATGAAGGTAAAATGATTGCACTCAGTTATCTTAAAGAGCGTGGTTTTCGGGAAGATATTCTTCACAAATTCCAAATAGGCTATAACCCTGATCATAGAGATGGACTCACCAAAGCATTATTGGAAAATCAGTTCAACCGTGAATTACTGCCTAAAAGCGGGTTGAGTGCTGTTAGAAATAATGATGAACTGGTAGACAATTATCGCAATCGTATCATATTCCCCATTCATGGCAACACAGGCAAGATCATTGGTTTTGGAGCACGCGTGATTGGCAAGAGTGATCGCGGACCAAAATATATCAATACGCCTGAGAATGAGATCTATGTCAAAAGCAGGATACTGTATGGACTCTACCAGGCTCGAATGGCCATTGATAAAGCCAAAGAATGTTTACTCGTAGAAGGATATACCGATGTTGTGAGTCTGCACCAAGCAGGTATTGAAAATGTGGTGGCAAGTGGCGGAACGTCTCTAACCACAGACCAAATCCGATTGATCAAAAAATACACCGATAACCTTACGATCATTTATGATGGTGATAGCGCCGGTGTAAAAGCTGCATTGCGTGGTTTGGACATGGCTTTGGAAGAAGGGCTCAATGTTCGACTCGTATTAATTCCGGATAATGAAGACCCCGATAGTTATGTTCATAAAGTAGGTGTTAGTGCTTTCAATGATTTTGTTGCAAAATCGAAAAAAGACTTTATCATATTCCAGTTGGAAGTCATGTTGAAAGAAGCCGGAACAGATGTGAGTAAGAAAAGTGCAGTAGTGAATCAGGTTGCCGAAACCCTGAGCAAGATCAATAAGGCAGAAGACTTTACAAAACAACAAGATTATATCCGCCAATGTTCTGATTTATTGAGAATTGATGAGGCCGGTCTCACCAATCTTGTCAATAAATACAAACGTGATAAGATTGCCAAAGAAGAAAAAAAAGGACTTGCTCAAGAAGAACTCAATCAACAATTAAAAGAGGCAGAGCAGCCGGAAGATGTATTAGATGATACCAGTCGATTGCTGGTTCAAGATGAAGCACATGAACGAAACATCCTCCGTGTTTTACTGGATTATGGTTTGCGCACATGGGATGAAACATCGAATGTGGCAGACTATATTTTTAGTGAGTTAGAACATTTTCATTTTGAAACACCCATACTTGAAAAATTATTTGAAGCCTATAAAGACGCTTATGAAAAAGGACTTGAACCTACTACCAAGTCAATGCTGTATCATGAAGATGAAAACATCAGAAACCTAATCATTAGTATTTCAGTAACACCTTTTGAGTTGAGTCAAAAATGGGATGAAGTGTTGGAAGGAATGAATATTGTGAATCGTGATACCAGCAGACAGGATGTCATCATGAGTATTCGCTTTTATAAGCTAAGAAGAATTAAAAAAATGATCGAAGAAAATCAAAGAGATATTGAGCATGCATCTACAGATGATTTTAAAAGACTACTTGAAATCCATAAACAACTCAAAGAAGCCGAACAAGAAATCACTACCCAATTGGGAACAGTGATTATTAAATGAAAAGTCAAAAGTTAAAAGTCAAAATTCAAAAAAATTATCATTTTTTCACGTTTGACTTTTGGCTTTTGACTTTTAACTTTTGACTTAATCTATTTATCATGTCCACCATCTATACCAAAAAAGTTGAAGTCCGCTGGAGCGACTTAGACCCTAATTTTCATCTGCGTCATTCTGTTTATTATGATTGGGGTGCTTATGTGAGAATGTCATTCATGACTGAAAACGGTATTACTCCTTCCCTTTTACAGCAATACCAGATAGGTCCGATATTGTTTAGAGAAGAATGTGTTTTCAAAAGAGAAATCAGTTTTCATGACAGCGTGGAACTCACTTTACAGATTAGTAAGTCAACGCATGATATGAGCCGTTGGACCATGAAACATGAAATCTGGAAAAATAAAGACACCCTTAGTGCGATCTTACAGATTGACGGTGCATGGTTAGATACACAGAAGCGCAAACTTGCTATACCACCCGATTCTTTCAGAGCGATATTCGATACTATACCAAAGAGCGATGATTTTGTTTGGATAGAGGGCAAGTAATAAAATCAAGTCTTGGGCGTCAATGCTTCATCGATGGCTTTCTTCAACCAAGGAACTGTACCCATCCCATATCCCGATGTATGGAATATAATTTTTCCTTCTTTATCTACAACCACATGTGTTGGGAATAAATTGATACCGTATTGAGATGAAACATAAGAACCTCCATCAACGATCCCATATTCAAATGGCATTTCCTTCAAGAATTGTTTAAGATCATAGGACTGATCCAATGCTACAGCTAAAAAAATAACATCATCTCTTTCTTTAAAACCCTCCACCATGTTATTGAGATGGGGAATTTCCATCCTACATGGCGGACAATTAATGAACCAAAAGTTGAGTACTACTACCTTACCCTTCAAATCCTTTAACACATATTTCTTTCCATCCATTGTTACCAGCTTCGCATTGGAAATAAGATTACCTGTTTTGAAAAATTTGCTTTCATTGGGTTTGGGCATTTTTTCATCACGGGCAATCTTCTCAGATTCACTCATCCTTACCAACAAAAATTCAACAGGATTAGCTTTAGGATCGACGATTCGAATATTATAATCACCCGATTGCAACAGCTTTTGCCAAATTGCATATGGGTAAACCATACCGGAAGAATCTTTTACGATTGAACTTGCATTCAATCTAATGTTTGTTGATGGAGCTTGGGCAGAGAGTGTTACTACGCTCAGAAAGAGTACAATACTGCAAAGAATTTTCATAGGTGCATTTTTCTACAACCAATATACTTTCTTTCTGAAAATAAAAAAAGTCCTGAACGCTGTTGCGCCAAGACTTTATAACATGAATTAGTTAAGAGATTAATACTCCCAATGGAAAGAAGCACGTGCAGTTTTTACATTTCTGCGCACTTTCCAGAGGTCAATGGCTCCGAATGGAGCACTTACAGTTGCTTTTTTGGTGTTGATCACATCAACAGCTACGGTTTCTTTTACCTCTCTTACCAGTTCTTTCAGTTCTTCTGCTTCTAATTGTACAATAGAAGGCATAACATTACTCTTCATAATATTTCGTTTTATTCTTTACAATAAAATTTCGTTGAGCAGAATCAGGGGGAAATGTAGTCAATCGTTGGTGCAGTAATCAAAGCAAACCCGCGAGATGTTATTACCTGCTCATTTTCAGGGTGCAAAAGTACTGCGTTTTATTTTCACAGAAAAATAAAACTGTCAATTAGTTGTTAATTCGGCTTCTACGCGTGCTGAGTGGCGATATCCGGTGTTGATTGGTCACAAAGAGGCACGGCGCCTCTGTTTTTGCGTACAATCCTTGAAAACAAACTGATTTCTTTATCAAAAAGAAAACGAAAAAACAGTTTGGTCCAAGAAGTATGATAAGCCAGTGAATTATAAAATCCCGGAGCTGTTTCTCTAATCGCAGGCAAGCGATTCCAGGGAATAGAGGGAAAATCATGATGTTCATTATGATATCCTACATTAAACGCTACATGATTCAATACACCATAATAACTATAGGTTTCCTGCTCTCCATGGGTTAAATAATGTTCCTGAATCCATCTGGCACCCAAAGGATGCAGACCCACTGAAAAGAAAAAACTGAGGACTAGAAATACCAAAGCTTTGGGCCCCCATAACAAAGTAATCCCTCCTACAAAAACAATCTGTACGATCCAATTCAAAGCAATCCATCCATCAAAGGGTTTGATCTCTTTTAATCTGGATATTCTGAACAACTGAAAAAAAGGATAGAACAATAACCAAATCACCTTACCAATAAAATAATGATTGATAAGCTTGGCTTCCCAATGATTGGGCAAATCCCCATCTAATTCATGTACACCTTGAAAAGAATGGTGTTTGATATGATAACGTTCAAAAGATACTGAACTGGGAAAGATCAAAGGAATATTGGCAAATATGCCGGATAACCTGTTTGCAACCGGCGATTTGAAGATCAATCTGTGTGAACATTCATGGATCATCACAAATAAAGCATGATCTGCAAAAGCACCTAATAAGTAAGCCGCCGCAATCACTACCCACCAAGGTAGACCTGATAAGAGAAAAGCTCCTACCAATTGAAACAGTACCAATCCTACAATAGCAAAGATGGTATATGGATTCTTTCCAATCAGGTTTCTGATCTCAGGATGCTCTTTAAGAATGGTTTTGGTACGGCCACGATGGGGCTCCGGTGTCTGTGAATAGACAAAGTTGGTTTTGGTAGCAGTCATACGCCAATATAGGGCTAAATCGTTATAAACCAATAAATTGTTCATCAATATGTTGTGGTCTGCAAAAACACTGATTTGATGAATTATGCATAGGATTCACAGCACCGACTTACCTTTACATAAAAAATAAGTTGAAATATCTTTTTTTGATCGCAGCGATCTGGCTGAGTGCTTGTTCTACCAAAGAGCAAACCTATATACCCGCAGAAAATGCCCTGGATGCCGGCAGAGAGTTTATTGACGCCTGTTTGAAAGGTGATTTTTCAAAAGCTAAATTCTATATGCTGGACGATAGTACCAATATAGGTCATCTGAATAGGGCTGAAACAAAGTTCAGGGGGTTAGACAAAGAAGGCAGACAACAGTTGAGAACTGCATCCATCAATATCAGTGAGGTAAGTGATATTGATACGGTTCAAACCATCATTTATTATAGCAATTCATTCGATCAACAGCCATTAAAGATCAAAGTCATCAAACAAAAAGAAGAATGGCTGGTTGATTTTAAGTATACCTTCAATCCAAATCTTTAAGATAAGACACCACAATAAAGCAATCAATCATGCAACAAAATGTTCTTCACCCTTGGCACGGCGTTCACTATGGTGAAAATGCGCCCAGAGTCGTTAATGCTGTCATTGAGATTCCGCAAGGGTCTCGATGTAAATATGAGATTGATAAGGAAACAGGGTTATTAAAACTGGATCGGGTCATTTTTTCATCCTTCTACTACCCCATCAATTATGGTTTTATTCCACAATCATATGGTGGTGATAAAGATCCATTGGATATTCTTGTCATTACATCTTTATCCGTACAACCTTTAACCTTAATGGATGCCAAGGTAATTGGCGTAATGCAAATGATCGATGGCGGCGACCCTGATGATAAAATTATCGCTGTAGCTGCTACCGACCCGGGTGTAAATCATTATAACAATATCGAAGAACTACCTAAGCACTTCTTCGATGAACTTAGACATTTTTTTGAAGAATATAAAAAACTGGAGAACAAATCTGTTGTAGTGGAAGATTTTGGAGATAAAGCAAAGGCGTTGAGTATTGTAGAAGAAGCCATCGATTTTTATAAAAAGAACTTCGGTTCCAAATAAGTAAATATGAACACAACCACCATTATTCTGCTGATCATGATTGGACTTGCTGCCGGTTTTTTAAGCGGGCTGGTGGGTATCGGCGGGGGAATTATTATTGTTCCTGCATTGGTTTTCTTATTGGGCTTTACCCAGAAACAAGCGCAGGGTACCTCATTGGGGATCATGCTTCTCCCCATCGGTATTTTAGCTGTTATTCAATACTATAAACAAGGTTATTTGAATGTCAATTATGTACTGATCGTAGCTTGTGCTTTTGTGGTGGGAGGTTTTCTGGGAAGCAAGCTCGCATTGTCTTTGAGCGATGAGAAAATGAAGAAAGTATTTGCTGTCATTCTCTTTCTTATCTCGCTGAAAATGCTTTTTTTTGATAAGACCCCTGATAAGAAAACAAGCATATCCGGTCACCCCACAACTGTTACGGAAAAAAACAATCATAAAGGCTAAATCGGAATGATTCTGCCCTTATCTTTGCCAAAATTTATAACAAATGGAAGCAAAACAATCCACTGCTAAATACTGGGCTCTCTGCTTTTTCTGGTTAGCCGCTATGATCACTTTGTTATTTGTATATCGTGAATTTTTCTGGCTGGCACTACCCGGCACTGTTACCTATTTCGCAAAAGCAATGGATATCATGTAATCCATCACCATTATAAAAGAAAGAGGCTGTATCACACCATTGATGCAGCCTCTTTCTTTTACCATGGTTTATAGGCCATGGACTATGAATCATAAGCCATCAACCAAATCGCAAAATTCTCATTTTTTCCCTCATCTTTCTTTTACCATGGACTAATGACCATGGACTATGGACTATGAACCATGAGCCCCCTCCCCCTATGTATATCGTCTAATGATCCTCAAACTATGTGTACGCATACCTGTTTTGCCATGTATGATCCCCATATTATCAATGGGATCGATTCTAACTTGCCCTGAAGCATGTATAATTTTATCCGGAGAAAGTAAAATCCCTACATGTGTGATCTTTCCTTCTGCGTTATCAAAAAAAGCAAGATCACCACAACGTGTTTCTTGTAAGAATCCAACAGATTCACCTAATGCAGCTTGCTGATAAGCATCTCTGGGTAATGTTCTACCAAAAAAACGATAGATCTGTTGAGAGAACCCACTACAATCTATACCCGTTACAGATCTTCCACCCCATAAATAGGGTGTGTTAAGGTATAACTCAGTTCTCTCAAGGAGTGTCGTCTCATTAAAAACAGCATTTTTAGCATCCCATATACTTCCGGCATAACGAAATGTATATCCACCCCATGTATGATCTGTAAGAAATTGTAATGGAGTACCGGCACCAACATACAAAGCTGTATCATCTATCATTACAACGCTACTATGATCTTCACTGAGTAATGATTCCTGATCATTTGATGGCAGTTCTTCCAATACTGCAAGTTGACTTTTTTGACACCACCCTTCATACCGGTCATACAATGATTGTACTTTTAAAAAATCGGTATCGGTGTCCAAAATAACTGCGGGCTCACCCATCAATAGTTGGCTCACCATTTCACTTCTGTGTGAATGCTGAAGTCGCATCGGACAAACAGCTACGATTGGAATCACATAACTCATTGAAAGGAATTTATGATCAAGATATGGAAATTTGCAAGTTGGGCATCTAATAATAAATACCTATTTTGAATTGTGCATTCTGAGAAGTATTCCCATATCAGCGATACAGAATTACTGGAACGTTTTTATATAGACGGGAATAATGAATGGCTGGGAATTCTACTTGAACGATATACTTTTCTTTTATTGGGTGTATGCATGAAGTACCTCAAGAATGAAGAAGAATCTAAAGATGCAGTACAACAGATCTTTCTAAAAGTCATCACCGAACTGGGCAAGTATAAAGTAGCTTATATCAAAAGCTGGCTTTATATGGTAGCCAAAAATCACTGTCTGATGAAACTGCGCGATAAGCATATTTTTGTATCGGCAGAAGCACATGAAGAGCTCACTTCTTCAGAAATAGATAAACAAAGCCTACTCGATAAAGAACATAGCCTGGGCTTACTGGAACAGTCTTTACAAGAATTGAATGAAGAGCAGAAAACATGCGTAACTTTATTCTACCTGCGTAAAATGAGTTATCAGGAAATAGTGGATCAAACCGGATATACGCTTTTACAAGTGAAAAGTCATATCCAAAATGGGAAAAGAAATCTCAGGATATCTGTTGAAAAGAAAATGAAACAACGCTGAATGACCGATCTGAAAGACATATTACACCAGGATGAAGAAATGAATCAGGAAGATCTTCTTCGCTATCTGGAAGGCAATGCCACTCCCGAAGAGCGATTTGCTATCGAAAAACAAATGGCCGATTCAGATTTTTTGAATGATGCAGTAGAAGGACTTCAGGATTTTCAGGATAAAAAGAAATTACAGCAGTACGCCGCACAACTTAATATTCAACTACGCAAACAAACAGCAAAAGAAAAAAAACGAAAACTCAAAAGGGGCATTAAAGACCAAAATTGGGTATTGATTAGTATTGTTACCATTCTTCTGCTTTGTATCCTTGCTTATCAGGTGATTCGGATGTTTTATGCCAACAGATAATCTTTATTGTCTACACAATCGCTGAATCAGATTTTGATGCGTCGGAAAATTCCGGATCAGTTCTTCAGCTTTTGCCAATTCAAAATCCGCAAAATCAAAAGCAGGCGCTACGGTACAACCCACTAATGAAAAAACACCTGTCGGCGCAGTCTCGGATGCAAACCAACTGCCGGCAGGGACTACATATTGATACACGGCATCTTCAGTATTTCCAAGGGTGATGGTTTCGGCTCTCCCATCTTCATAAAGCACATGTATCCATAAAGGGTCGCCACTATAAAAATGCCAGCACTCATCACTTTTAATGCGATGAAAAGCAGAAAAATTTCCTTTTTCGAGTATAAAATAGATTGCTGATGAAAAATACCTATCACCTATGAAACGATCGGGTAAGGCAGTAGTAGGAATAGATTCGATACTTCGATAGGTTTCGCTATAAAAACCACCTTCCGGATGAGGCTTCAGGTCAAAACGTTGAACCAATGTTGCTACTGTTGGATGCATGTACAAATATCAGGTGATCAGTATCAATTTTTGTGGTAATGAAAAATATTCAGCTTTGATTTTTTCGAGATTCTCTTTTTTATTGAAAAGATCATAATACTCATCAATATCGATGTGTTTGTTTTCTTTATTCACGTACACTGGTCCGGATACAGAACTATCTGTTTCATTTTCAAATTGAACTGTTCGAACAACACCGCTGACTACAGCATTTTCCTTCAGCATGCATTTGTTTTTACAGATTACATTCCCTTCTACAAGCCCCCCTATTACAATTTCATGGCAGAGAATATCACCATTGACAGTGGCTTTACTGTCGATGATTACTTTATTATTACAGAAAATAATGCCTTTAAAATCGCCCTCAATACGAATGGGTGAGATGGTACGAATGATCCCAAAATAGAAACCTCCGGAAACTACCTGAACTGCCGGAAGCATAGGCTCGGTTTTGCTTTTTTTGAGAAAAAACATAGGATAAACCCCATTTTATTGATATGGGACATTCAAGATAACCAAAAAAACCGGATAGTCATGGCTAAAAAGCCATAATCATCCATGTTCACAAATAAATAATTTGTGTATCTTGAAGCACAAATATTAGCTACACGTAGATTTATGTTATTTATTGACTGTTTTTAAACTTCAAACCATGAATAAGTTCAGAGAGCAATTACTGCATGACCCCAATACCAATTTTGGAAATCAATCTTTTTCAGAAGAAAAACTGGTGATTACGAAGTCTACCAATGTATCGGGGGTACTTGATTCAGAGAACGATATTGTACTGGACGGCAATTTCAATGGTGTATTGTACAGTAAAAAAACAGTACATATCACTCCTTCCGGTGTAATGACAGGTGTAATTATCTGTAACGATATAAAAGTGGAAGGCGAATTTGAGGGATCATTATACGGCTTACGCGTGAATCTATGTAAAGATTCGGTATTGAAAGGAAGCATTCATTGTACCATTATCAATACTGAAATGAATCAGTATGTGGATGCCAATATCAAATTGATCAGTCTCGAAACCAATGCTTTTGAAGCCAGTTCATTGGATTTATATACGCATTTGAAAGAGGTATTTGGTAAAAACAATAAAGACAATAACTACCTGAATATTTTCCAAGAAAAAATGTCGCAGGTAAAGCCTTCCAATAAGTTTTACCATCAAACGATTTATGTAGCGCCTAATCCGCCTTCTTCCGGAAGTTCGGATAATAGTGAAGTAATTGAACCGGATCAATCCTAATAACTAAACCTTCTATCATAAAAAGTCATCCACCTAAGGTGGATGACTTTTTTTATGTGTCCAGCTTTAACAGAACCTCCAACAAGTGCATAGCAAATAATCGTAACTTTGCAGACGCACGGGGTCGTACTGGTTTTGACAGCATATGGTACGGTTGGTGTAAGCATGCAGTGCGTTGGATAATTAGCACTTAAATCTGAATATTCAAACTTCAAATGGCAATACACAGTATGCCATGGCTGCCTAATCAGTGATTAGTTAGTCATTTGGGCCGCCGCACAGGTTGATCTGTTACCAGGTGCCGCCGCCGACTCAAAATAAACACAGGTTGCTGCAACAGAAGGCTGTGACTGTTGCTTAAGACCATCCAGCTAAGTGTAGTGTTGGTTTGTTCATGTCCGGCAGTACACCGACAAATAATCATGAAATAAGCATGTAGAAAGCTAATGGTAGCGATGTTTGGACAGGGGTTCGACTCCCCTCGACTCCACTAAAGCAGGAAATACAAATTGTTTTCCTGCTTTTTTTATATAAGATATTGGGTTAATAGATAGGTATACTGCTATTTATCCAAAATGTTACTCAAACAAGAAAAACAAAAGAATGTATTTTTACGATAGATGAAATATTGTGTAACGTTTTTTCTACTCTTATTATCTGTCAGTCTTATCGCAAATGACAGTCTTCTTATTTCAAGACTATTACAACGCATTGATTATTTACAGGCAAAGGACAATGCAGTATTTCCGAAAGGAAGTATCCCCTCATACCGCATGTATGCGCTCAATAAAACACGGTATAAAGCAGATATCAATCCTTTTTTTACAGGTCTTGTCGCTTTCACGCTAGAGGACATAAAGAAGGACTTATCTACTACACAACAAATACAGGCTAGTACGATCATCCATAATACTCAATCTGTTTACCCGATATTCCAAAACAGGAAAAACAAAAGGCATACTTATAATTTTTGGCCTACTGAGCACCCGCAGATATTTCCCCATTCTGGTTGGCTCAACTTATTTAATAAAAGCAGATCCTTGCCCGATGATCTTGATGACACGGTAATAATATTAATGGCACAAAGAAGCCATGATTCAATAGCAAAAGCGATTCATCAATTGATGCAGGGTTATACCAATAATGAAAATAAAAAAGTAACCAACACTTTTCCTGAATACAAGAAAGTAGGCGCTTATTCAACCTGGTTTGGTGAAAAAATGCCGGTTGATTTTGATATCAGTGTATTGTCGAATGTTTTGTACTTCGTTCAGTTGTATAACTTAGAATGGACCGCCGCCGACTCTGCCAGTTTGTATTTGATTGAAGACATGATTAAGACTAACAAACATGTTCAGTCTGCCAATTATGTTTCTCCACATTATGCAACGCTGCCAAATATCTTATACCATGTTTCAAGACTGATGTCATTAAGACCAATCCCATCATTGGAGCAACTAAAACCTCAACTGATTGAGGATACGAAAAAGGCGTTGACTTCTGCTACCTCTTTCATGGATAAGATATTATTGAGCACTTCCTTACTTCGCTGGGGTGTTGAGCCTCCTGAAATAATTATTGATGAAAGTAAAAGCTTGATTGATCTGATAGAAGATGAACAGTTCTATTTCTTTATCGCCAGTATGGCTTCTATGTTGCCCGACCCATGGAAAAAAAGGGTCACCAATATGGGAGTAGGTACCTTTTATTATTACTGTCCTGCTTATAATAATCTGTTATTACTTGAAAATCTTATCTGGCAAAAAAGAAGAAGAAAGTAAATCTTTGTTAGCAATATCAGAAATACAAAAGCGCTCAACCATTGATATAGTTGAGCGCTACTAATTTTTGATGATCTCTTATTTGAACAATCGCCAGAAGTCTAATCCTAAGGCATATGCCATCAATCCTAACAATAAAATCATACCTACCATCTGCGCATACTCCATGAATTTATCTCCGGGTTTACGTCCGGTGATCATTTCAATGAGTGTGAAAAGCGCATGTCCACCATCCAAAGCAGGAATAGGTAAAATATTCATGAATGCTAGTACAATGGAGAAGATGCCGGTTAATGTCCAGAAGCGTTCCCAATCCCATACACCAGGGAATGTATTACCAATACTGATTACACTACCTAATGAATCACTTGCATCCACCTTACCTGTAAATATTTGTTTGATACCGGTGATATAACGATCTAAGGTTTCCCAACAACGATTAAAGCCAACAGGGATCGCTTCCATGAAAGTAAATTCTTTCGTTACTGTACCAAACATGGTCAAAGGAGACACTGCAAAAAAGCCGAGTTTACCTTTATCATTCACACGAGCCCTCACATCAACAGTATCTGCTCCACGTAATACAGAAATGGTAACAATAGAATCTTCGTATCCTTTGATCAATTGCTGGTATTGATGATAGAATTGAAAAGCAGTTCCATTCAAACCAATCAAGGTATCTCCTTTACGCAGTTCGTTTTGAGTAAATACGGCATCTTTCGAAGAAACAGAATCTACAATAGCAGGATATTGCGGAACAATCATCCCCCCCGTTCTTCTGTTTTTCACCAGTTGCTTGATGAATCCTTCCGGAATCTTAAGTTCTTGTGTAGTACCATTTCTTTCTACTTTGATGCTCTGTGCATCATTGAGCATCAGCTCTGATTCAAGTGTACCAAAATTTTCAATGGTTTTTTGATTGATACCAACGATTTTATCTCCATCCTGAATACCAATGGATCTTGCCAGTGAATCGGCATGGATCCCATATTTCAAATTTTGAACCGGTAAATACTCTTCCCCCCATTTCCATGTGATCCCGATAAAAATAACAATGGCTAAGATCACATTCACTACTACCCCACCGATCATAATGATCAAACGTTGCCAAGCCGGTTTTGCACGAAACTCCCATGGTTGTGGGGGCAATTTCATTTGCTCTTTGTCCATGCTTTCGTCAATCATACCGGCAATCTTCACATAACCGCCAAAGGGTACCCAACCCAATCCATATTCAGTTTCTCCTTTTTTGGTTTTCCAAAGACTGAACCATGGATTGAAGAACAGATAGAATTTCTCTACTCTACATTTGAACCAGCGTGCCGGTAAAAAATGTCCCAGTTCATGAAGAACCACGAGTATCGAAAAAGATAAAATGAATTGTCCGGCCTTGACCGCCACACTACTCCAATCAATTGCTAATAATGTCATACAGGTTACTGCTGTGTTTTAAATGTCTACAATCTTTCTCTTGTGCAGTGATAAAGAATTGGTGGTGAAAATAGGAAAAAGATTACAGGTGAATTAAAGTGGCGGCGAAATTTCGAGCTTCACCATCAGTTTCAAAATATTCTTCCAGCGTAGGTTGCTCAATAAAAGGGGTTTTACGCATGGTTTGTTCCACCACTTCTGTCATATCCAAAAAGCCGATCCGGTTGCGCAAAAATGCAAAAACAGCGATCTCATTGGCTGCATTGAGGATACAGGGCATATTTCCTCCCTTGTACAATGCCTCGGTAGCCAATGCTAAATTGCGAAAGGTTTTGGTATCGGGTTCTTCGAATGTAAGGATGTTAGGTTTTTTAAAATCATACCTCGGAAAAGCATTGGGTATCCTTTGAGGAAAAGCCATGGCATACTGAATGGGTAATTTCATATCCGGCAAACCCATTTGCGCTTTGATACTTCCATCTTCAAACTGAACCAAACTGTGTATGATACTTTGTGGATGTACCACCACTTCTATTTGATCAGGCCTTAAATTGAACAACCATCGAGCCTCGATCATTTCTAATCCCTTATTCATCAGGGTTGCAGAGTCGATACTGATCTTTGCCCCCATGCTCCAGTTGGGATGTTGCAGTGCATGATCTCTTTTGACATTCACTAAAAAATTGGGCTTCTTGCCAAGAAAGGGGCCACCACTCGCTGTCAATACTATTTTTTCGATCTTGTTTCTTCCCTCACCCACCAAACATTGAAAGATAGCCGAGTGCTCACTATCTACCGGTATAACGGGAACATTTTTTTCCAATGCCATGCGCATCACAATATCACCTGCCACAACCAATGTTTCTTTATTGGCAAGTCCGATTGCCTTTCCATTGGAAATGGCCATCAATGTTGGTTTCAATCCGGCATAACCTACAATAGCAGCCAACATCATATCATAACAATCCATGGCTGCGGCTTCTACCAATGCTTTCTCTCCTGCAAACACTTTGATATCAGTAGAAGATAGTGCGTCTTTAACGTTTTGGTACTTTCTCTCGTCGCCTATTACGACCAGATTGGGATTGAACTGTAAGGCTTGTTTAATCAGCAATTCATCATTGCTTTGAGCTGTAAGGATCTCTGCAGAAAACAAATCAGGATTAGCCGCAATTACATCCAACGCTTGTGTACCGATAGATCCTGTAGACCCGAATATGGCGATTCTTTTCTGATTCATAGGAATGTTCCGCAATTTGCGGGCATAGTTACACAATATATGCCAAAAAAAAGAGTTGGCATCATGCGATGAAACTTATCGGATATAATGATCTGCTAATTTTCATCCCATGTAAAATAGACTTACGATGATTGCCTAGAAAAGTTTGGGTACTTGCACTAGCTCTGAACAAAAGAATTCAATCCATCTGCTAATACGCGATCGTTACTCAATCTGGGTACTTTATTCTGACCACCTAATTTCCCAATCGATCGCATATAATCAATGAAGCCATTCTTCCTGACCCTATTGATTTGCAGTCGTTGTAAAATATTCCCCCTGATCAAATCATCGTAATACACATTCTTCTCTCGCAGGTTATTATCCGTTTGTTCAATGAAAGCGTTCATGTCATCCGGTTCTTTTTCAAATTCAATGAACCATTCATGATAGCTTTTTCCTTCTCCTTGGGCTATCATGGGGGCCACGGTAAATTCAACAATACTGGCACCGGTTGCTGTTGCTGCTTTCAGTAAAGCCGCTTCTACTTCTTCTCCAATCACATGCTCACCAAAAGCAGATATAAAATGCTTGATTCTTCCCGTCACCACCAAACGATAAGGATCGGTACTCACGAATTTCACGGTATCGCCAATATTATATCCCCATAACCCTGCATTGCTATTGATGATCAGTGCATAATTCTGTCCAATTTTAACGTCTTTCAGACTTAAGCGAGTAGGGTTTTCTGAAAAGATTTCGCCTGCCGGAATAAACTCGAAAAAAATACCGCTATTGGTATTCAGCAAAAGTCCATATGCCTCTTGACTATCCTGAAAAGCAAAAAATCCCTCACTGGCCGGGAACAGTTCAATCGAATCCACTTTTCGTCCAATACTTTCAAAAAGTTTTGCTCGGTAGGGTTCAAAATTGACCCCCCCTTGTACCATCACGCTAAAATTCGGGAACAAGTCTCCTACTTTCTTACCACTTTTCTCGATAAGCCGATCGAAATACATCTGCATCCAAGGTGGGATACCGCTGATCAGACTCATGTCTTTTCGAATGGTTTCTTCAACGATTTTGTCCAATTTGGTTTCCCAGTCTTCAATACAATTGGTTTCATAGCTGGGCAATTGGTTGGTGCGCAGATAACTGGGTATATGATGGTTGACGATACCGCTCAATCGACCGGTTGGTACACCACCTACTCTTTCCAGTTCAGGAGAACCGCTCAAAAAGATCATTTTACCACCGGCAAATGCACTATTGCCAGTCTCAGCCATATAACATAATAGCGCATTACGGGCTGTATTAATATGATTGGGAATCGAATCTTTGGTGATGGGTATATATTTTACTCCACTGGTAGTACCGCTGGTTTTAGCAAAATAGATGGGTTTCCCTTTCCAAAGTACATTTTCCTTACCCTCTTTTACCTGGCTGATATAGGGTTTCAGCAATTCATAGTCTCGTATAGGAATGGCCTGATGAAACTCGTCATAAGTATGTACGGCCTCCAAATGATGGTCTTTCCCAAAAACAGTTCCCTTCCCAATTTTAAGGAGCTGTTTGAGAATTGCGTCCTGGTCTGAAAGGGCATTACTGCTGTTTCTACGTATCTGTTTATGGATGTATTGGGCAAAAGGTTTTGCCAATAAGGATTTCAGGTTCATATCAAATGAGCGGTCTTGAAGACCGGTAGGGGCAAAAATAGACAGAAGTTGGGGTTTATGGGGATAAAGGATACTAATATTCTAAATAATTAAAAATCAACCAAATGCAAAAAATTAGGAGTGATTGTAATAGCGGAACTGTATAATCTATTCAACAAAAGAGATGTATTTTCATTTTTCCACGCCCGTGAATAGAATTATTTGAAAAATCTTTGCAAAATTTCCCTTCAAATCCTTACCTTTGCCGTCCTAATTTTGGATAGCTATGTTAGCAGTTGTAAAAATCGCAGGTCAGCAATTTAAGGTACAGGAAGGACAAAGCCTGTATGTTCCTCACCTGCAGGGTAAAACCGGAGATAAAGTAGAGTTCACCGATGTATTGTTTACAGACAATGCTGGTACCGTTGCGGCGGGTAGTCAAGTAAAAGCTACCGTTAAAGCTGAGATCATCAGTGATCTGGTACAGGGTGATAAAGTGATCGCCTTCAAAATGAAAAGAAGGAAGGGCTTCCGTAAGAAGCATGGTCACAGAACCCACTATACTCGTATCAAAATCGAAAGCATCGCTTAGTAAAAAACATGATCTTGTTTCATACCTGTGTAACAGTGAAACAGATTTTAAAACAATAAACCATGGCACACAAAAAAGGTGAAGGTAGTGTAAAGAACGGCCGCGATTCACAGAGCAAACGTCTCGGTGTAAAGATTTATGGTGGTCAGCCTGCTATCGCTGGTAATATCATTGTTCGTCAGAGAGGTACTGTTTACCATCCGGGTAAAAATGTAGGTGTTGGATCTGACTATACTTTGTTTGCATTATCAGACGGTATCGTTGAATTTAAAAAAGGAAGAAACGACAAGACAACTGTTTCAGTTAGTCCCGTTGCAGAGACTGCATAAAAAAATTTTTTGTAGTTACAAATAAGTTTTTATTTTTAATGTATTATTTACTAACCATTAAATCTAAAAAACATGGCAACTGCAAAAAAAGCTGCTAAGAAAGCTGCACCAAAGAAAGCTGCTAAAAAAGCTGCTCCTAAAAAAGCTGCAAAGAAAGCTGCTCCTAAAAAGGCTGCTAAAAAAGCTGCTCCTAAGAAAGCTGCTAAAAAAGCTGCTCCTAAGAAGAAAGCTGCTAAGAAAGCCGCTAAAAAGAAGTAATCTTAGTTTAGCTTTAGCTAAAATAGATTTGAAAGTCCCGCAAAATGCGGGACTTTTTTTGTGCTAACTTCACCCTCCTCTTATACATTTTCAGTATGACCAACGAAGCTATTGCGGCTAATTTTTCATTATTATCGAAACTCATGGACATCCATGGTGACAATGCTTTTAAAGCCAAATCCTATGCCAGTGCTGCTTTCAGCATAGACAAACTACCCGTTGAATTATCTAGCCTGTCTCATGACAAAATTTTTGTTCAGAAAGGAATTGGAGAAAGTACCGGAAAGAAAATCATTGAACAATTGGAAACGGGCAGACTTTCTGTTTTGGATGACTACCTTTCTAAAACACCGGAAGGAATTATTGAGATGTTGGGGATCAAAGGTATCGGTCCAAAGAAAATTGCTACCATTTGGAAAGAATTGGAAATAGAAACTTTAGGGGAACTGTTATACGCTTGTAACGAAAATCGTTTAACACTCTACAAAGGATTTGGAGAAAAAACGCAGCATAATATTAGAGAAGCCATTGAGTTTTATTTCAATTCCTTGGGTAGCTATCTCTACCAGCAGATGGAAGAATTTGAACCCAAAGCCACCAAAAAGCTATTAGAAAGCTTCTCCGAAGTATCATTTTTATCCACAGGAGCGTATCGAAAACAGCATGAAATTGTGGATATCCTTGAGTGGGTTACAACAGCTTCATTAGAACAATTGAAGTCATTTTTTATCCAACATCAATTTACAATTGTCACTGAAAATACATCTTACTTATCCGTAAAAGCAATAGAAAATGTAACGCTTGGATTTTTTATTGCTTCTACTGATTCCTATTTTCAACGACAATTTGAAACGAGTTGCAGCGAAGAATTCTTATTGGCTTGGCAAGAAATGTACCCATCCTATGCTTCTATCACATACCCTTCAGAAGAAGCCATTTTTGAGCAAGCAGGTATTGCTTATATCCCACCCTACTATCGTGAAGATCCATCAGTGATAGAAGAAGCCAAAAAGCAATCGCTTCCCGTAGTTATTCAACCGGAAGATATCAAAGGAATCATCCATAGCCATAGTAAATGGAGTGATGGAAGTCATAGCCTGGAAGAAATGGCAAAAGCCGCAAAAGAACAGGGATTGGAATATTTGGTAATCAGCGACCATTCTAAATCTGCCTTTTATGCCAGTGGATTAGACATTGAGCGGGTAATTGCGCAACACCAACAAATTGATGAACTCAATCAGCAACTAGGATCCTTTCGCATTTATAAAAGCATTGAAAGTGATATCCTGAATGATGGGAGTCTTGACTATCCCGATGAAGTTCTTGCAACATTTGACATCATCATTGCTTCTATTCACTCTAACCTCAAAATGCCGCAGGATAAAGCCATGATGCGTTTGATCAATGCGATTGAAAATCCTTATACCAGTATTCTGGGGCACATGACCGGCAGACTTTTACTGAGTAGAAATGGGTATCCCGTTGATCATGCAAAAATCATTGATGCCTGTGCCGCCAACGATGTAGTAATTGAGCTGAATGCTCACCCACGCAGATTGGATATTGATTGGCGTTGGATTGGCAAAGCTTTGGATAAAGGTGTATTGATCTCTATCAATCCTGATGCCCACGCTATTGATGGATTTAAAGATTGCCGATATGGAGTACTGGCTGCCCAAAAAGCCGGATTAACGAAAGAACAGAATCTCAGTAGTTTTTCGAAAGAGCAATTCGAGTCATTCTTAGTACAACAACACTCCAAAAGACCCTAATCAAATAACCAAATTTTAGGTAATAGCTACCGGTAATTGTATAAAGAAAGTAGTACCAACACCTTCTTCAGTTTCAAACCAAATGCGTCCATTCGCATTCTCAACAATCCCTTTACACATGGCTAGACCTAATCCTGTGCCCGAAGATTTGGTTGTAAAGTTGGGCGTAAATATTTTCGACTGCATAGATATTGGGATACCTCCTGCATTGTCTTTAATAGACAAATACACCGCCTCATTCTTCACTTCTAATGAAACAACAACTTCAACCGCTTCTTCACCGGATCTTGCTTCCGATGCATTCTGTAATAAATTCGTCAATAAACGACTCATTTGTACCCTGTCTGCCAATACAGGTATAGAACGGTTTTGAGGTTCCCAATGAATCTGTAATCCGGGATGTGTTTGATACAATCGAACAACCGAATCAATGACTTCCTGAAGATTCAGTTTCTCGATCTGAGCATTCCCAATATTGGCAAACTGTGAAAACTCTCCGGCTATTTTAGAGAGCTGATCAATCTGTTCAATGAGTGTAACAGCCATATTCGATGTTAGCTGTTTAACATCAGGAGCCCCATTCAAAATGGCTTTTTGAAGATATTGTATACTCAACTTCATGGGCGTAAGCGGATTCTTGATCTCATGCGCCACCTGTCTTGCCATTTCTCGCCACGCGCCTTCCCTTTCGCTTCTGGCCAGTGCTTGTGCACTTTCTTCTAGCTTTTTTACCATTTTATTATACTCTGCTACTAACAAGCCAATCTCGTCATTGCGCGTCCAGATAATTTCCTGGTTGTCTTTACCGATATTCATTTGCCGCATCTTCTCACCAATCAAACTGAATGAGGCAGTAATCCTGCTGGTTAAAAAGAAAGCGATGGCACCTGCAACCAGAAAGATAAAAGCATTCAAATTGATCAATGTTGCCAAAAAACCGGATATCTCCTGGTTTAATTCATTCTGTGAATTGAGGTATGGAATATTCAGGTATGCATAGTTTTCTCCGGATTCATCCGAAAGCGGTACATAAATACTCAAATATTCAAAATCCCCTACTTTTTCTGATTGGATATAGCGGATATTATTATCAAAATGCAATTGCTGATACGCCCTAGGCTCCATTTGGGTACTGAGCAAATGCTTATTGTAGATATAAGGCTGTGTTGAAACCAGCAGGTTCCCATTGACATCATAAAAATTGACATCTACATTATGCAAATCAGAAACTTCAGCAATATCTCTTTCCAAGGTTTTTGTGAGTACATTACTTTGAACCGTTAATACATCATCAAAACTAAACTGTGAATTCAGTTTACTGTTGATCTCATTACCCATGACCTGAATGGTCTTGGACAAACGTTCTTCGTTGCTTCTGTTGAATCGGATGATGAAGAAGGAAATAGTGGCAATACCAATCACTACAAATGAGAAAACGCTCAGGAATATAATGGTGGATTGTATCTGTGTTCGAATATTGAACCGGAATAGTTTTTTAATCTCACTCCATTTGAATCTTGCTTTTAACAATTGTCCGCCGGTATGAAATAAGAAAACTATGAATAAAAATGAGCAAAATAGATAGGCAAACAAGGTCAACGACTCTACCAACCAGGTATTTCTTTTGACCAAAAGCACCTGTTTATCATCTCCACTATTATACCATAACTCACTATAGTCTCCTACTACTTTATAAGTATATTCAAATTCAGGTACTTCTTTTCTATTGAGGCGCGATGGGAAACTATACGTATTGAAATAATTGATCAAAGCACCTTTGTTATAAATAGCATAGGCATAATTCGTATTCAAATCCGAAGACAGATCCTGTGCTTGATTGAATAATTCTGGGTATAAAGCTTCGCTTTTATAGCGCTTAGATTTTGCGATCACAAAAATGTAGCCCAAGGTGTTTTTTCGATCTTTTACTTGTTTTTGATAGAGATAACTAAACCCTTCACCGGTATTATCATAACTGTATAATCCCGGGATCACGGTAGGTCTTGCCTGATTTAGGACAATAGTCTTAATAGCAGCATAATCAGTGGAGTCTTCATTGTATAAAGGATGGTAGAGACTATCAAATGTATAAATACGGGTATCATATTTATTAAGGTACCCTGAAAAGTTCTGATTGATGAGACTATCCTTGATAAACTTATTCGTATACTCACTTTGAAAGCGATAAAAGTTTTGTTTTAAAAACTCATCATCAAAGTTAGTAGCAGCAATATTCAACAAATTTTCTCCTGATGGGTCCACCTGCAATGCTAGTTTTTGTGCGATCCTCTTACGTTGCTCAAACTCTGTGATCCGATTTTCATACATCACCACTGCAGCTATGGAAAAAGTAAAGAACATCACCCAAAAAATGAAAAAAGGTGACCGCAATAAAGGCAAATGCAAGTCTGATTTACGTAAATGTAAAATGACGAGGTATAAAATCAACCATAACAATACACCTAATCCTGATGGAATCTCTTTACTTGAATAAAATACTAGTAAACACAGAAATCCACTGACTGCTACAGTAATGGCTTGTTCAAACAAAGGAAATTGACGTTCTGTTATGGGTCGGAGAATAATCTGTGAGAATTCAAAAAAGCTGAGGACGAGAAAACATAAGATCACGAAAGAAATAACGCTGTAAAAATCAAGGCTAAAAAAGTTGGTTACATCTGTTGATATTTTTGAGTCTTGAACCAGACTTTTAATGACTCCTGCCACCAAATAACCCATGAATGTGAGCAAAAAAACAGCTCCATAGTTCCTGATTTTAACCGGTAGTGGCCTTATAAACCAAGTCTTGCCATCTGTATAATTTTTATAGACACCAATTAACCAAAACAATAAAACAGCATTGACCAATAAATCTCCTAATGATGGATGTAATACATTAGAAGCATAGATGGAAGGATCGTACAATGGCAGTTTGGAATAATCAAAAGGAAAATTAAATTGATAAGCAATCAGTCGAATGAATACAACCAATCCTATCAACAAGATATAACCCATTCGAAATCCATTTCTTTGCATTACTTCTACACAAATGGAATGTAGAAAAATCAACAAAAAAACAATTGCGAGAACCCGCAATCCAATGGTGACGCTATCGTAAGACAGAAAGGATTTGCCCGGTTTTAATCGAATCCCAAATAACTCATCGCCTTTGTTGTTATAAATCGGCAGTACGCCTTCCCCGGGCACTGTGATCAACTCATATTGCTCATCCAATCCGTTATACCCTGCGAAATCACTATGGAGATATTTGTTTTCAATGAAATAAGACCATCGTATCGGTATCATACCTACCACCAATAGCTCACCATCATTTATTACAACCTTCTTCTTAATGATCTCAAATTCTCCATTTCGTTTTACGGAGAACCAGCTACTATCTTGTCTGTATAAGTCATCCGGCACGATATAATATTGATTGGTGTTCCAGTACAACAATGAGGGAGAGGAATCCCTATCGAGATCATAAATGAATAAACCATATCCCTCTTTTACCATTTTTTCTTTCTGATCATTGTTATTGGGTCCGATCAGTGCATTGATGCTAGTTGTATCTTGTACCAGCTTTTCTAGTTTCTCTTCTAGGCGGGCTATTCTTTGTGAAAGTTTTGATTGAACTTTTTCAGGTGATGCATTATAACTCCAGTAGTTGATGAAAATAAATGAGAAAGTATACAACCATGCGGCTGTAATGATCAAATAACCATGCCTATACATTGCTTTTTTAAGTGTACTGATCAAGGTGTTCATTTTTTCTTTTTGATCTCATTCCAGAGCTCATCCATGGCTTCCAGTGACATATTAGCCAACTGAAGACCTTTCTCTGCTGCCATCTTTTCCATCTCTTGAAAACGGTACATAAACTTTTTATTTGTTCGTTCTAAAGCCGCTTCAGCGTCAACCTGCAAAAACCGTGCATAATTGATCAAACTAAAAAGCAAATCCCCAAACTCCTCCTCGATTGCCTCTTTTTTTTCAGATTGAACAGCTTCCAGCAATTCTCCGGTTTCTTCCTGCACTTTTTTCCATACATCCTCCCGATTATCCCACTCAAAACCTACTTGTTTTGCTTTTTCCTGAATTCTTGCCGCTTTCACGACAGCAGGTAAAGATTGAGGAACACCACTCAGAACAGACTTTTTGCCTTCTTTCATCTTAATCTGTTCCCAATTTCTTTTTACATCTTCTGCATCATTTACTTTCACATCACCATAAATATGTGGGTGACGATTGATCAACTTAGCAGCAATTCCATCGATTACCTCTTGTAACACAAACTGCTGCTGTTCTGTACCAATCTTACTGTAAAAGAGAATATGCAGCATCATGTCACCCAACTCTTCTTTGATACCCTTCCAATCATTGGCGTCAATAGCATCTGCAAGCTCATAAGTTTCTTCGATGGTCATTGATCGAAGCGTATGGATGGTCTGTTTACGATCCCATGGACATTGCTCGCGCAGTTCATCCATGATGGTTACCAATTTTAAAAAGCTATTCGCCAATTCATTCATAATCTTTCAATTCATGGTTTAAAGAACAAAGGCTGAGAACAAGAAAAATATTCCAAACAATAAGACCATCACAAAAAGAGATAATAATAATAGCAATATATACTTGAGTATTGTAATGGCTCTTCTTTGCCCATAGAAGTTACGCATGGATTTATAGATATAAAAAAATCCGGCTAACGTAAAGCTACCTCCTATCCAATCATGCTCTGAGTGTATGATAGCAGTTAGTATACTATTCAACCAAAGACCGACCAAGATGATGATAAATAATGCACAATACAGATGAATGGAATAGATGACATGGTTTACATAGAAGAACTGTTTGTGTTTGACATAGAGCAACAATAAAAGAAGCCCGAATAGGGGCAATGAAATAAATAGCATTTGTGGAAAGAAATGAATGAATTTGTTGGTCACGGCTTTTAAAATAGCTGATCCATCTCCTTTATATTTTTCATTCAGGTGAATATCCTGTCGCTTAATTGCCCTTTTTAGGAATCCATCCCGATTAGATTCCTGTAAAGAAGCTTGAATGGAATCATACTCCATTACAGTTTTCAATTCTCTATGCGACTTGTCATTATCCAATGATACCAATGTAAATCCACCCCTTGCTAAAGACTTAACGCTATCCACTAAAGAACTGTCTCTTTTTAACATAACCATATCAGCTTCTACTTTTCTGAGTCTTTCTTTCAACTTATCAGTAGCGATACCAATCGTATCATTTGTAATCTTTTTTTCCAAACGAGCTTTTTCATCTTGAAGATCTTCCATTACTTCTTGAACTGTATCTCTTTTCTCTTTAATCTCAATAGCCTCTTCTTTCTGATAAAAACTAAAGAAGATCAAAAAGAAAAAAGCTGAGGTAAACACATACATACGGATGGGGTGCAAATAGTCGGCTCTTCTACCTCTCAGGTATTCATGAGATAAAAATCCAGGTCTAAAGAGCAGGTATTTTAAAGTGCTAAAGAACTTACCATCAAAATGAATGATATCATATACGAAATGGGTTACCAAATGCCAAAAACTGTCTTTAGGCTCTATATTTTCCTGTCCGCAGTAATGACAAAAGCGCCCATGCAGAGCTGCCCCACAATTCAGACAAATTTTTTCTTTCCTTTCAGGTAAATGTGACACTTGTTAACGTTTGACTAAAAATACAGAACTAATCCATTGCAGCAAGTGGCTAAGAGGCGATGTTTCTTGAATGTTGAAAAATGAACAGCAGGTTTTAAGTAATTTTACTGCCATGATCATAAGACTTCAGCTCATCAGCTATTTATTCCTAGCTTTGAATGCCAATGCCCAATATTATTTCAATGATATCATTTCCATCAAACAGGGTAATGATCAATATCGGTTATTCAGGGCTCAAAAAATCGCTTCTGTAAAAGCTGTTTCATATGAACCGGATAACAGTATTACCGAGGGGTTTGCTGTAACACAAGAGATGAGTCGTGATGGTAAAAAAGTAACCATTACTACCACCAGTAACAACCAAACAGGGACTACTGTCAATACTTATGATATGGGGATATTAAAAAGAACCCAATCGAATAATAAGAATATTAGCAATAAAACGGATTATAGTTACGACGCACAAGGGCGTATCAGTAAGGTTCATTTATCTACAGTGGATACGTTTATGAATAGCACCATTTCCGAAATTCATGAATGGTCGTATGATGAATTTGGAGTCCCTGCTACCATGCTAAGGATCAAAAACGGTGTTGATACCACGCTTGTTCAGTTTGTAAAAGATGACCAACAAAATATTGGAGAAGAGATATGGCGGAAAAATGGTCGAATTGTGGAACGCTACTATTACTACTATAACAATAACAAACAACTCACAGATATTGTACGTTATAATAGCAAGGCAAAAAAATTAATGCCTGACTTTGTTTATGAATACAATACTTCGAACCAGTTAAGTCAAATGACCCAATTTTCTTTAGGTAGCAATAATTATTTTGTCTGGAAATATAAATACAATGATAAAGGATTGAAAATTGAAGAAGTTTGTAGTGATAAAAGCAAACTTCAAATCGGCAGAATTGAGTATCAATACTTCGGTTTATAATCCTTCAAAAGTTAATCTAGATATTTTTTCTTTTTTTCTTCTTTGAACTCCATTTGTTCTATCAATGATTCCGGACTGGGGTTATTGGTGACAGATACTGCAATTTGAAATAGAACAAAACAAAGGACGATAGACATCAGCAACTCTCCCCATGTAATCCAATATCCCCAGAATGTATAAACAGCACCCTTCTCAGGCGTTCCGGTTTCATAAATAACAGTGAGAGACTGTCCTTCCGTGATGTTTCTGAAAACATAATGAGGATTAACAGCATATTCTTTGGTTCCTGTATTGAAGACGGCTTTGAGAACAGGTTTACTACTAGAGCTATCCAATTGCTGAACGATTTGTGCCGGTACTTTCACCCCATCAAAATAATCAGGCTGCCGTGTGAACAGCAAATAACAGCAGAAGCAAACAAGGTAAAGAATAAAAACGCCTTTGTACATAGTCAATGAAAGGTGAAAAGTGAAAGGTGAAAAGTGAAAAGATGCTTTTAAAACCCTTTCACTTTTCACCTTTCACCTTTCACCAATAATTAATTAGATAGACTTCTAAAATCCACCGGCACCAACTTACTTACGCCCGGTTCTTGCATGGTAACACCATAGATCACGTCTACTGCACCCATTGTTTGTTTGTTGTGGGTTACGATGATGAACTGAGAGTTATCACTGAACTTCTTGATCATCTGCGTAAACTTACCCACGTTGGCATCATCCAATGGCGCGTCCACCTCATCCAAAATACAGAATGGCGCTGGTTTAATAAGGTAGATTGAGAACAATAATGCAGTTGCTGTCAAAGTTTTCTCCCCACCACTCAATTGTGTAATAGAGGATGGGCGTTTCCCTTTAGGCTTCGCAATGATTTCAATACCCGTTTCCGCAAGATTGGTTGGATCTACCAGTACCATGTCAGCAGTATCTTCTTCGGTAAATAAAGCCTTGAATACTTTTTGGAAGTTTTCACGAACCTGATTGAAGGTATCCAGGAACTGTTGATTGGCAGTGGCTTCTACTTCTTGAATGGTTTGCAATAAACTTTCTTTTGCAGAAACCAGGTCATTCTTCTGTTCCAGAATGAACTCATAACGCTTTTTCATTTCCATGAAGGCTTCGATAGCGGTTGGGTTAACTTCTCCCATATTCTCCAAACGCTTTTTCATTCTGTCGCTCGTAGCCTGCAATTCTTCCAGCGTAGTATCTGTTGTTCTTGCCTGATCTAAGATTTCATCCAATTCTACTTTAAATTCTACACTCAATCTTTCCTTCATTCCGGCAAGCTGCAATTTCAATTCATTGAGCTTATCCTTGATCTCAGTAACGAGGTGATCGATCATTTCTTTGCTCTTCACTTTCAAACGCAATTCACTCTCTTTTTCCTGCAAGGCGTTTCTGAGGTTATAGTATGCCTGATCAGCTTCATTCAATTTCTTCTCCTCTTCTTCTTTTTTACGCATCAACTCCAACAGCAATTCTTCAGAGCCGATCAATGCTTTCTCACCCTCTTCAATATTACCACTTGCTTCAGATAACTGAGTGGTATTGCTTTCAATTTGTTGATGCAATTCACTCAACTGATTTTCCTTGAATACTAACTCTTGTTTTAATGTAGTGATCTTACTTTGCTGACGTGTTAGTTGCAGGTTGATTTCATTGTACTGAACAGATGCAAAATTGTATTCCTGTTCCGCCAATTGATAGTCCTGCTCTACCATTTTCATTTGTTCTCCCGTCTGTAACAATTGATCATTCAAAGCATGAAGTTGTTCACGGGTTGCAGCGATGGCATCTTGCTCATCCTGCAAACGAGCATCTAAATCGGCTAGACGTTGAACCGCATTTTGCTGGGCTGCCTGCAGGTTTTCAATTCTATTTCTGGTAGCAAATACCTGATTGGTCAGTTGATTGATCTCATTTTCAGTTTGCTTGATGGCATTTTCCTTCAACTGCTCATTGAATGCGATCACTTCGTTATGCTTGGCCTGGATATCCGCTTTCAATAAACTCACTACTGATTCCTGGTCTTGAATTTCTTCTGCCAGCTTCTCCAGATTCTTGGCGCGACCAATTTTCTTTCCTTCAAACAATCCGACACTTCCGCCGGTAAGGGTGTATTTCCCTTTTACATATTTACCGGTTTTCTCTAATACCACTGCACCGTTACTATTGGTAATGGCTTCATCGTTTTCGGCGATATAGACATTTCCCAGAAGATATTCAGCCAGTTTACGGTATTGATCATCTACCTCAATCACTTCCATCGCACGGATGGTATGGGCAGGTTGATGTGTTTCTACACGCAGGTCATTAAACTTATCCAGCATGAAGAAATTCGCTTTCCCCTTGTTGTTGCTATCCAGTAGATGAACAGCCTGCAATCCTTCTTCCAGATTATTAACTACATAATAGTTCAGGTAGGGCTCCAACACATTCTCTACCGCAGTTCGGTATTCTTCTTTTACATAAATGATATCGGACAGAATCGGTGCAGTATGATTCCAATTGGGATTTTTGTGGAGGAATTTGATACTCTCCGGATAACCTTCCATCGAGTCAATCAAACTCTTCAATAAGTTATATTCGTTGCGCTTGGCATCCAGTTTTCGGTTTTCTTCTGCCAGTTCATTGCGTAATACTTCCAGCTGTGCTTGTGTTTCGAATATGTTTTCACGGGTACGCTCATGCTGTTCCTGTAACTGCTGTAAATCAATTCTACGAGCCTCTAAACTCTCTTCTTTTTCTACCAGTTCTTTTTGTAGTTGCTCTAATTGCATCTCACGGCTTTGCTTCTCTTCTGTGAGCTGCGCTTGGGCACGCTGCAGGTTCTGGATGGAAGTATCTGCAACTGCTACTTTTTTCTCTGCATCAAATTGATTACGCTGAATTTGCTGGTATTGATTGCGAAGTGCATCTACCCCACTTCTGCGTTCATCGAATAAGCGACGTTTGTCTTCTATATCTAATTTAGCCGTTTCAACACGGTCTTGTAATTCACTCAGTTTGGTTTCTTCTTCACCCACCTGCATTTGGGTATATTCAATCGAGTCGCCGATGGTTTTTAGTTGTCCGGATGCTTTTTCCAGAAAATCTTTTAAACTGGTTTCTTTCTCTTTGAGGTAATGCAGTTTCTGGGTCGCAAGGTTTCTTTCGTTCTCTTTGCTACGCAGATTTTGTAAGAGGTCATTGAATTCATGCTGCATGCTCTGTAAGGCTCTCTCTTTTTCAATAAAGCCTACTTTCTCCTGTTCAATCGCCGCTTCTTCAACAGCGATCTCTGCATCCAGCTGTACTTTTTTATTGATCTCCAGTTCTTGTTGTTCATTCAGCTCTTTGTAAGTGATATTGAATCCTTCCAAAGCAGCTTTCGCCAATTCAACAGAAACTTCTTTGTATTCTTTTTTGATCTCGTAGTACTTCTCCGCTTTTTTTGCCTGGTTCTCGAGGGTTTTTAATTGGTTGTTGATTTCAAACAACAGGTCTTCGATACGTGCCAGATCCTGTTCGGTGGCATCCAGTTTATTTTTGGCTTCTTTCTTACGCGTTTTATAAATGGTGATACCGGCTGCTTGTTCCAGCATCCTTCTTCTGCTATTCTCTTTGTCTTTGATGATATCATCCACCATTCCCAATTCGATGATGGCATAACTGTCTGTACTGACACCGGTATCCAAAAACAGATTATGGATATCTTTTAAACGACAGGTTACATCATTGAGGCGATATTCACTTTCACCATTTTTATAAAAACGACGTGTTACAGTAACGGTACTAAACTCTGTGGGAAGTAAATTTTTTGTGTTTTCGAAAGTGAGACTTACTTCTGCTAAACCGCTTGGACTTCTGGTCTTACTTCCATTGAAAACCAATGCTTCCAGGTTCTCACTTCTTAATGCCGATATTTTTTGTTCACCTATTACCCAACGAATACTATCGATGATATTACTCTTGCCGCAACCGTTGGGTCCGATGATGCCGGTAATACCTTCATCAAAACTAACCACCGTTTTATCAGCAAAACTTTTGAACCCTTTGATTTCTAATGATTTTAATCTCACGTTTCCTCAATTTAGTACCTGCGAACATACGCGAAAAGAGGAAGAATTTTAGGAAAGATTATACCCCTGTGTATAAGACGTGGAGAAAAAGAATAAGGAAAAAAAATAATTTCACTAATATCTTTAAAATTAACTGATAATCACTTAATTAAGTAATATTATATCGAGTAAAAAATCACCATTTTCGATACCAAATTCTTCCATTTTGCCGCGCTATATTTGTTGGATAAGCCTACCCTTTGAAAAGGATCATTTTTACGGTTACCAACGACTTGAATTACGACCAGCGAATGCAAAGGATCGCCGGCAGTTTATCAGCACAGGGATATTCGATTTTATTGGTAGGAAGAAAAAAAGCTACGTCCACTGTTTTACGCACCCAAGCTTTTCAACAAAAGAGACTGTTCTGCTTTTTTGAAAAAGGGTTTTTGTTTTATGCAGAATATAATATTCGACTCTTTCTCTTTTTGCTTATTACAAAAGCTGATATCGTTTGCGCGATTGATTTGGATACCATTCTTCCCTGCTATTACTCCTCTCTTCTGAAAAATCAAAAACGGGTGTATGATGCCCATGAAATTTTTACAGAACAAGCCGAAATCATTCATAGACCTTGGGTACAAAAATTCTGGTTAAGAATCGAAGCTTTTGCGGTTCCGAGATTTAGAATGGGGTATACGGTTAATCAATTCATTGCAGACTACTTCAAAGAAAAATATGGCGTTACTTATGCAGTCATCAGAAACCTACCTGTATTGTATCCATTGGAAAATTATGCTGCTGAAAGCTATATTCTTTACCAAGGAGCCGTGAATCAAGGACGTTGTTTTGAAACCTTAATTCCAGCCATGCAATTCGTTAACGCCCCCTTATGGATTTGTGGAGAAGGTAGTTTTTTTGAGCAAACAAAGCAATTGATCCAACAATACAAACTTGAAGACAAAGTGCTGCTAAAAGGTATGGTAGCACCGGATCAACTCGTTCATATCACCCAGAAAGCGGCGATCGGTTTAACCCTGTTCAGTCTCGAAGGACTCAATCAATACCAATCCCTCGGCAACCGTTTTTTTGATTATATGATGGCAGGCATTCCTCAGCTTTGTGTCAACTATCCGGAATACCAAAAGATCAATGCCTCGCATGGGTTTGCCCATATGATGGATGAGCCCGATAGTATTTCTATTGCCCGTGAATTGAACAAAATGCTGAGCGACCGTGTTTTATACCAGGAATTACAACAAAATGCAATAAAAGCACGTTCTGTGCTGAACTGGGAAAAGGAGGAATTGAAACTGAGGGCGTTTTATAATCAATTGTAAATGGACAAGCATCTGCACATCATTTCTTTTACGGTGCCTTACCCAGTGAATCAGGGAGGGGTGTATGATGTGTTTTATAAATTACAGGCCCTACAAGAACAAGGCGTTCGCATTCATCTGCATTGTTTTGATTATGGCAGGGGCGAACAACCGGAGCTCAATCAATTTTGCGAATCAGTTCATTACTATCAACGGCATACAGGACATAAAGGCATTTCCACTGCCCTACCCTACATTGTTGCCTCCAGAAAAAATGAGGATTTGAATGAACATTTGTTGCAGGATAATCATCCCATTTTTATGGAGGGCGTGCATTGCACCTACCCAATTGTCGATGAACGTTTTCATCAACGTAAACTTTTTGTGCGATTGCACAATGTAGAATACCGTTATTACAACGACCTGTACAAAAATGCATCTACCGCTTTCCGGAAATTATATTTCAAAAGAGAAAGCATCATGCTGAAAAGCTATGAACGCAAGATTGCACAGCGAGCTACTTTTTGGGGAATGACAGAAGCTGATGATGATGTGTATCGAAAAGAGTTTGGTTGTAACAACATCGAACAACTTCCTTTGTATGTGCCTCCTCATTGGCAAGTGACAGAAAAAAATGGTAACGGCAGCTTTTGCTTGTACCATGGCGATTTAAGTATCGATGCAAATGAAAAAGCGGCTACTTGGTTATTGGAAAAAGTATTCGATAAAGTAGAAATCCCTTTTGTAATCGCCGGACAAAATCCATCTAAAAAATTAGAAGAACTGGCACATAGTAAGGGGCATACTTGTTTAGTAGCCAATCCATCAGAAAGAGAGATGCAGGATATGATTGCAAAAGCGCAAATCAATATCCTTCCCTCCTATACCCATACAGGTATCAAGATCAAATTGGTGAATGCTATTTTCAATGGAAGACATTGTCTCGTTAATCATGCCACAGCCAATAATTCCGGTCTAGAATCCACCTGCCATGTAGCAGAAACCGCTGAAGCATTCGCGAATAAAATAGAGGATCTATTCTTTACCCCTTTCACCCCCGCAGAAACCACACACAGAAGATCACTCACAGACACCCTCTTCAACAACCAAAGAAACGCCAAGAAGCAAGTAGGTTGGATTTGGGGAGAGTAGGAATGATGAATAAGAAATAAGAAATGTGAAAAAGTAGTAAACCAAGCACCTAGTACCCGATTACCTGATCACCTGATGCCCCAATCACCCGCCCCCTAACTCTCTACCGCCGCACTATCCAACACCCTACCTTTCTCTGTTTTCAATATGCGTGAAGGATATCGATTGATAACGATGAAGTCGTGGGTAGCCATGATGACTGCAGTACCATAATCGCGGGCGATCTGGATCAATAGCTGCATGATTTCATCACTGGTTTCAGGATCGAGGTTTCCGGTAGGTTCATCTGCTAAAATCAGTTTGGGGGAATTGAGTAATGCACGTGCAATATCTACACGTTGTTGCTCTCCACCACTCATTTCAAAAGGCATTTTGAAGCCTTTACTTTTCAATCCCACTTTATCGAGAACATCATTGATCTTTTCTTCAATCAATCGCTCATCCTGCCATCCGGTAGCTTTCAAAACAAAGCGAAGATTTTCATGTACGTTGCGATCTGTCAATAGTTGGAAGTCTTGGAACACTACGCCCAGATTACGACGCAGGAAAGGAACTTTTTTCCAATCCATATCGCGAAGATTAAATCCCACCACTGAGGCACTTCCTTCGGTAAGGGGCAATTCTCCATAAAGGGTTTTGAGCAAGCTACTTTTGCCGGTACCGGTTTTTCCTACCAGATACACAAACTCCCCTTTATTGACAGAAAAATTGACATCTTCCAAAATCAGGTTATTTCCTTGATAGATTTTGGCGTTGCGTATGGAGACTACTGTTTCAGACATGTTGCTAAATTAGTTTTCCTTGTGATGATGATAATCCTTCCTTCAAAAATAAGGATCATGAGATTGTTAACCTGTTAATATTCGTAAACAATTTCTCCTTCTGTCGTATGCAAATGAAGCGATGATACAGCTGCTGCTTCCATTCTTCCTACAATCTTAGCTTCAATACCCAAAGCACTTGCCAAATCAATCATAGATTGGGCTGATGCTTGAGGTGTAAATACTTCCAGACGATGCCCCATATTAAATACCTGATACATTTCTCGCATATCTGCACCGGAATTCTCACGAATCAAATTAAAGATCGGTGGAATTTCAAACAACCAGTCTTTCACAACCTTGAATGAACCCGGTAGGTATTTCATGCATTTGGTTTGTCCACCCCCACTGCAATGAATCATTCCATGAATGGCATCAAAATGATGATCCAATAATTGCTTCACCAATGGGGCATAGGTTCTGGTTGGACTCAACAACAATTTCCCAATTTCTAATTCTCCAAAACCTGCTACAGCCAAGCGTTCCGTCATCTTATTCTTTCCGATATACACTACTGCATCAGAAAGCTGAGGTTCAAAAGTTTCCGGATACTGAGAGGCATAATATTTTTCCAATACATCATGTCTGGCACTGGTAAGTCCATTACTGCCTAGACCGCTGTTGTACTCAGATTCATAAACGGCCTTCCCCGCACTTCCGAAGCCTACAATGACATCCCCTGCAGTAATTTTTTCATTGGTGATCAGTTTATTTTTTGGCCAGCGACTGGTCATCGTTCCGTTGACTGCAATGGTTCGAACCACATCTCCTACATCCGCTGTTTCTCCACCCAGGTAATGGATATTCACTCCATATTGTTTCAACTGATCAAAAAAAGTTTGTGTACCATTGATCACCGCCTGCAACACTTCACCCGGAATCCTGAGTTTATTACGATCGATGGTGGAGGAAAACAAAATATTATCAGTAACACCTACACAAAGCAAGTCATCAATATTCATGGCCACCGCATCTTTGGCTATTCCTTCCCAAACAGACAGATCCCCTGTTTCTTTCCAATACAGGTAGGCCAGAATACTTTTGGTACCTGCCCCATCAGCATGCATGATATTAACCCAATTGTTGTCTCCACACAGGAAATCGGGATAGATTTTACAGAAAGCATGTGCATATAACCCCTGATCCAATTTTTGAATGGCCGCATGCACTTCCTCTTTTTGAGCAGAAACACCACGTTGAGCGTAGAGAGACATGTATTGTGAGATTTAAGATTCCGGCAAAGGTAAGTAATGGATGGCAGATGGGTGATCGGGCGATCGGGTGATCGGGTGATCGGGTGATCGGGTGATCGGGTGATCGGGTGATCGGGTGATCGGGTGATCGGGTGATCGGGTGATCGGGTGATAAGACAAACCGGACGACGATATGCCTTATTGTATTCGTAAATAACTTTTTTTCAAACCCGATATCCTGATCACCCGATACCCCGATCACCCGATATCCAAATTACTCACACATTAGCACTCACATCTGCTGCAGTAATTTCTTTTCCTGATAAGATCACCAATCTCTCTACCACATTTCTTAATTCGCGGATATTGCCTGTCCAGTTGTGGTTTTTGAGGATGTCCAAGGCTTTTTTATCAATTCCTTTTTTGGCTTGTCCGTATTCTGCTGCAATGTCATCTAAAAATTTATCGACCAAGGATGGGATATCGTCTCTTCTTTCATTCAGTGATGGCACATGAATAAGAATGACTCCTAAACGATGATAGAGATCTAGACGGAAGTTTTTTTCTTCTACTTCTTTTAAAAGGTCTTTGTTGGTAGCAGCAACGACACGAACGTCTACTGAAATTTCTTTATCACCACCTACCCTGGTGATCTTGCCTTCCTGCAAAGCCCTTAATACTTTGGCTTGTGCACTCAGACTCATATCACCAATTTCATCTAAAAATAAAGTGCCTCCACTCGCCTGTTCAAATTTCCCGATACGTTGTTTGATGGCGGATGTAAAAGAACCTTTTTCATGACCAAACAATTCACTTTCAATCAACTCACCCGGAATAGCGGCACAGTTTACTTCTACCAAGGGTCCGGTTGAACGATTGCTTTTTTCATGTAGCCATCTCGCCACCAATTCCTTACCACTTCCATTTCCACCGGTCACCAAAACACGTGCATCTGTGGGTGCTACTTTGTCGATGGTTTCTTTGATACGCTGGATGGCTTCGCTTTCACCAATGATCTCCTGCACTTTAGATACTTTACGTTTGAGTACTTTGGTTTCCTGTACCAAAGTGGTTTTATCCATGGCATTGCGAATGGTAATGAGAAGGCGATTGAGATCCGGAGGTTTTGAAATATAATCGAATGCTCCTTTCTTAACGGCATCCACAGCTGTTTCGATATTACCATGTCCACTGATCATGATCACGGGTGTATCTGTTCCTGCTTCCATTACTTTTTGCAAGAATTCGATACCATCCAGTTTGGGCATTTTGATATCACACAACACCACATCAAAAGAACCTGCCTGGAATTTCTTCAATCCTTCTTCTCCGTCAGCAGCTTCTTCTACTTTAAAACCCTCATTGGAAAGAATATCTTTTAAGACGTTGCGAATGGCTCTTTCATCATCAATGATCAATATGGTTGGCATAGCACTGTTTTTTACTAAGTTAATGAATCGGTTTCAGCGTAGTCCAAAATTCATGCCGAAGGTAAAATTTCTTGGAGCAGCTGCATTATAATATCGTCTTCCTACCGCATTGATATCATTGCCCAAACTATATACTTGATTCAACCCATTATCCATACTCAAGAATACTTCAAATCTGTTTTTCCGGTATCCTGTTCGACCTTGTAATAATTGATAGGGTTTAGCACGTGCATCATTGGCATCATTCAAAGAAACAGCAGCCGTTGCATTGATCGATGTATTAATATACCATCCTCCTACTGTTTCCAAATGCACACCTGTAACCCATGTATAACGGGGTACTCCTGTTAAAGGGTTCCTATCAAATACATTATTCCCTTGTCGGTAGTTTTCAAAGCGATAAGGCTGGTAACTGAATGAAGAGGTAAGGTATACATTTTTGATTCCCTTTGTTTTTCCTGAAATTAGTTTTGCTTTCAACATCGCTTCTAAGCCTTGTTGTATCGTACTCCCTGCATTTACAAAATATTCAGCACCACTTGCACTATTTCTACGAACAATAGCATTGTTCAAACGAAATCGATACCATGAAACATCAAATTGAAGTTGATCATGGAATAGATACCCTTTCCATCCGATTTCAAAATTCCATCCTGTCTCCGCATTCAGGTCGCCATAAAAATTACCGTCTGATGGACGAAATTCTGCCAAAGTAGGTGCTGAAAAACCTTTAGCGGCAAGGGCATACCAGGTGATCATTGGTGTCATTTGATATGACAATGCTATACGAGGTGTTATGACTGATCGGATTTTTTTTGTGAGATAACCCATATTTACTGAATCCAATCTTTTATAACGATACGATTGTTCATTAGAACTAATTCCTGCTTGAATCATCCATTTATCAGATAACTGATATTGTAATTGTGTAAAGACAAACCATTGTGACGCATGTACACGATCACTGTATTGCAGCGTATCTTTCACACCTCTCCTATTCCCAAAATTATCAATGGACGCAAACTGGTATTGCCATTCTATGCCGGTATTCCATTGTAACTGATGTACATCATTACCCCACTTGTATTGCCATTGTGTACCTGCACCCGCATTGTCTTCTGTACGCTCTTCAAAATTGGTAATGAAAGGATTTTTAAAGTCAGTGACACTCAACACAGCAAAAGATCTTATGCTGTTATTATTATTCAGGATCAATTGATGATGTACTCCATTATAAAAGGTTTTATTATAGATGGCGGTTTTTTGTTGCACAGCACCCGGTAATACTGCTGTCGGTTGTCGTGCCTGTTTAGGGTTCTGATTGAATTGAGCTTCCGTAATACTGCCAGGTGTTTGGTAATAAAGGTTGGTATAAAAACTAAGAAAGCGCCATTGCTGACGATCTGTTCTGGTAATACCCTGCCATTTAAAACCATCTCTTCGCATAGCAGATTGTTCGCGGTAACCATCAGATTGCAAATGCACTTGTTGTAAACTACTGGTGAATTTAGAAGATTGATATGACCAGCCGGATTGTTGTTGTAATAATCCATAAGAACCGCCTGCAATCCCCCCATAAATACGGTGTTCTTTCTGTTCTGAAAAGTGCAGTCCGGACTGTAATAGAACCGCGCCTCCTGTACCTGCCCCATATGCTGCTGCAACAGTGCCTTTCAATATTTCTGCACTATGGATCTGTGAAATATCTATTAAATTGAAGTAAGTATTTCCTCCGGCATCTGTTAATGGCAAGTCATCAAAATACACTTTAATATTTCTTACCCCAAATGGTGATCGCAATAAACTTCCCCTAATAGATAACCGATAACTACCCGGAGATCTTTCTTCCATACGTATTCCGGGCTGACTATTCATGGCAGGTAGTAGGGTTGTTGTTGGACTGTTTCGTATGGTTGATGATCTTATCAATGCAACAGAACCGGGAATAGCTTGCCATTTGGCTCTTCCATAAAAAGCGGTGACCGCTACATTACTAAATGCTGATGTATCAATCTCTGCCTCTTGTGCATTTGTATAAAAAGGCTGGTTAGTATTCCATAAAAAAGCGATCACCCAAATTACCCAATACCTCATCTTTTAATATTTAGTACAATAATATCGTCGGGTAAGTTATCATCGGTTGTTGAAATATCTATTGATCAATAGTTGTCTTTTAACTGATCAAATGATACTGGTGTATTACTCCTTGTTAAAAAAGCAGATTCGATTTGATAGGGTAGCTGAATAAAAATACGAGCACTGTTTTTTTTCAGTATATGCACATACACCTGATTCTCTGTTTCTGTTATGGCACCCCATTCCTGTGGTTTAACTGCACCCGCTTTTGTTCCATAAATCGTTGACCCATTTTTCTGTAACCAATCCCCCACTTCTTTTAAGCGGGTTACAAATTCAGGTTGCATCACACCATTAGGCATAGGTCCTACATTCAATAACAAATTGGTTCCATAACCTGCAGCTTTTACCAGCAAATGAATAATGTCTTGGGTAGATTTATAGTTCCTGTCTGTAATATTGAATCCCCATGAATTATTAATTGTTTCACAGGTTTCTAAAGGCAACTTTGAAACTGTTTGTCCGCTAAATCCACCTTTATTTTCGCCCGGTAAATCTTTCTCAAACATTTGAAAATCTTCTCCGGGTAATGGTGATAAATGATGATTATTACCAACAAGTGCTTGCGGCTGAAGGCGATGAATCAATTCATAGATCTCTTCATATTTCCAATTGATTTTAGATTTCAGTGTTTTGTCCTGATCATTATCCAACTGATCCCAATGTCCATCAAACCATATACCTGCAATGTCTCCGTAGCCTGTTAGTAATTCGGTGAGTTGCGTCTTCATAAAACTGAGATAGGCTTCATAATTACTCTTGATGGTTCTACCCGTGCCTTTACCCGTTCGACCTGTTTCATACGGGTAATCAGATCTAAACCAATCCACCAATGAGTAATACAGAAACAGCTTTATCCCTTCTTCTTTACAAACGATAGATAGCCCTTTGAGTACATCTTTTCCATACGGGGTATTGGTGATTTTCCAGTCAGATGCTTTTGTATCCCAATTGCTAAAACTATCATGGTGACGGGTAATAAAAGTGATGTACTTCATCCCTGCATCTTTGGCCATCTTCACCCATGTACGTGCATTAAATTGGGTTGGATTGAAAAACTGCATCAATCGCTTGTATTCTTCTACTCGTATATTCCTGCCATTCATGATCCACTCTCCTGCACCCAAAACACTGGAGGCTCCCCAATGTATGAATAGACCAAACCTTGCACTATCGAACCATTGACGACTCTGAAGATTTGCTTCTGTTGGCTGATATTGTGCATTGACTTTAAAAGATGCTATCAGGATTAAAAAAAGTATCAAAGAATTTCTCATGATCATCGTTTTGAATGAAGTTAAACAGAAAATAAAAAACCCGGAGTAAGTTCTCCGGGTAATCTATTCATTTTTAATGGTCATTTGATTTACTTTTTCATGTACATCACTTCCTTCACCAACTTCACAGTACGTGTGATATCTGGGATAGCCAGTGCTGTAAGATTTGGGGCATAGTGCATGGGTGCATCTGCACTAGTGATACGACGGATTGGTGCATCCAAATAATCAAATCCTTCTTTTTGGATACGATAAGAAATCTCAGAAGATACGGATGCAAAAGGCCATTGTTCTTCAACAATCACCAGTCGGTTGGTTTTCTTCACACTTTCAAGAATGGTCATCCAGTCTAGTGGGCGAATGGTACGCAGATCGATCACTTCAGCACTTACGCCTTCTTTTTCAAGTTCTGCTGCAGCACCCAATGCCACTTTCATCATTTTATTAAAAGAAACGATGGTTACATCGCGACCGGCTCTTTTTACATCGGCTTTACCAAGTGGGATATAATATTCTTCCTCAGGTACATCGCTCTTATCACCATACATCACTTCACTTTCCATGAACATCACCGGATCTTCTTCATAGCGGATGGCTTGTTTAAGCAAACCCTTGGCATCATAGCCATTGGAAGGCGACACCACTTTAATACCGGGAATATTGGCATAATAGCTTTCAAAGGCTGTTGAGTGTTGTGCGCCGAGCTGACCTGCACTACCGTTAGGTCCACGGAATACGATGGGGCAACCGATTTGTCCACCACTCATCGCCAGCATTTTTGAAGCGGTATTGAGGATCTGATCCATTGCCAGTACAGCAAAGTTCCAGGTCATGAATTCAACTACCGGACGAAGTCCGTTTTGTGCTGCACCCACTGCCACTGCGGTAAAACCAAGTTCAGCAATGGGAGTATCGATGACTCTTTTGGCACCGAATTCAGCCAGCATACCCTGACTTACTTTATAGGCACCATTGTATTCAGCTACTTCTTCACCCATCAGAAACACCCTCTCATCTCTTCTCATTTCTTCACTCATGGCCTCTCTTAAAGCCTCTCTGAAAGCAATTGAACGCATATTGTCTGTTTGTTAAATGAGGAGCAAAAATAGCAGATTCTAAGGAATCAGAAAAAAGAAACCAAAATGAAGAAACAAGCTACAAGAAACAAGAAACAAGGGGGTTATATGAAGATGATGTACCAAAAAAAGAGTGAGGAAGCGTTTACTTCCTCACTCTGTATTCAAAATTCAATATTCGTAATTAGCAGGCCTTAGAACACATTCCAGCCATAGCTGATATAGTACAGACCCCCAATTTGCGGGTTACCCCAGCCGGTACGATAGTATCTGTTGAAGATATTGGTACCACCTATTTTGATCATAGACTTGGTAGCAGGGAGTTTGTAACTCACCATAGCATCCACAGTTCTCATCCAAGGCACCATACCCACACCGAATGTTCCTTCATAGAAGAAAGAGTTCTGCCATCTGTAAACCACGCTAAAACCATAGCGTTTGTCTTTACCAAAACCTGAATTATTCAATGACAAATTCGTACGGTATTTAGGTGTGTTGAAATAAGATACAAAGCCCGGAGGTAATGTTCCAATTCTATCATGGTAGAGGTTTCCGGTGAATGAGAAATTATTCGGTAATAAGTATTCAACTGATGCTCCCCATCCTGAAGTATTCACTTCACCAGGCGCATTCACTGAAATACTGTAAGCTATTCTGGTATTTGCATTTAAAAGATCAGCCGGGTTAAATGTTGCATTTCTGGATTGAATAGCAGTTACGCCACTTAAGAAATCTTTATAACGACCCCAATATGCATATACGTCGATTAACAGTTTTTGAGCAACCAGACCTTTATATCCCACTTCAAATGAGCGCATAGATTCCGGTTTAAACTCTCCGAAAGTCTGCTGTTGTAATAAAGCAGGATTAGGAGAACCTGCCAGTACACTGCCTCCGAATGCCTGTACACTTTGTAATGTAAATACCGGATTGGTGCTGAATTTGTAGAAATTGCGTAACTGTGGCAATCCACCCAGTAATCGGGTACCGCCTCCAATGGTTAAGTTAATCCACTGATTTTGTGTGGTTGGAAAACGATACGCAGTTTGATAAGAGAAACGAAGGTTATGATCTTTAGCCAGCTTAACCACCGCTGAAGCTCTTGGAGTAAATCTTCCCTGGAAATTTGTATTCTTATCATAACGACCGGAAACAGTCAATTTCAATACATCATTGAATAAACGCTGAGAAATTTGAGTATATGCGCCAAATTCATTGATTTTGATTGAACCTGCTGTGTCTGCAAAAAGTGTTCCCTCAGAATTCAGTACATACTGCTTCGCACTAATACCAATCAACCAATCTGTATTGGTTTTACCTAAACCAAGATCTTCTGTCAGATTATACTGTCCGTCAAACATTTTAAGTCTGGAGCGATCTAAGAACAATCCACCGCCTTGGGAAATAGGTCTACGGGCTACTGATTGGAATAAAGGATTATTACCAATATAGCCAGTAGGTCTGCCTACATCTGCAAAATTGCGCGCTGCATTGTGTGCTATGATATTATTAGCTCCTGCATCTCTAGCAGTAACAAATGCTGCGATATATTGAGGATACCAGGCACTACTTGATTTCCATGCTTCATTAAATAATCTCGTAGTAATGGTAGCATTGAAAGAACTACCAGCATTCTCATGTGTTGAATAATAGCGAGCATACCAGTTCTTATGCTTCAATTCATATTTAAACTGAGCGATACGCAAGTCTTTTAAAGAGTAACGGTCACTTCCTGTATAAACACTGTTTCCTGTTCCGAAATAGGCATTGAATGAAGCTTCGATTTTATCTGTGAGTTTGTAGTGAATTCCTCCGGTCAACTTCATATTTACCGTTGTAGGATCAATGACATCTTTCTCATAATATCCTGTACGACTTACCGAAGTGTTTTGTAAAAAGTTTCTCGCAGGTAATGCTCCAAAAAGAATAGGTGAAACGTTAGCAGTTACCAACGCACCTGCACCTATGCCATTTAGGAATGTATTGAACTGAGATAATCTTGCTGTTGGGTTAGCAGCTAAGAATCCATTGAAAGCATTTAATTGCCCTGCAGATAACCCTGCAGCTGCAAAAACTTGAGAAGCGATTGAGTTCATGTTTTGAGTAGTCTCATCTCCATAAACATTCACCCCATCATAATTCGGATCTACAAAACGATTACCCGGAATTTTAGTACCATTCGGTGTACCTCCGATACGTGTATAGTTATCATCCTGATTTGCTAACCAATCCTGCGCCTGTATAAACTGAGCATTGATTTTAAATGCCCATTTTTCATTGATCTTTTTAGCCCAACGCAAACTCCAGTCATAAAAAGGAGCAGTAGGTCTTTGTTTGCTATCAATATGGTTCACGCCTTGTTTGATCTGAAAACTAAGACCCTGATATTTGAAAGGATTCTTACTATTGATCAATACAGTACCATTCATACCGCCCGGACCATACAAAGCAGAAGATGCGCCTGGCAGTAATTCCATGTTCTCAACATCCAATTCACTTAAACCAAGAACGCTACCAACAGCAAAGTTTAAACCAGGAGCTTGGTTATCCATCCCATCTACAATTTGGTTCAAACGTGTATTACCACTGCTGTTAAAACCACGTGTGCCCACGCTACGGAAGGTTAAACTTGCAGTCACCACATCCACCCCTTTCAGGTTCGTTAACATGTCGTAATAGTTAAGTTGAGGGGTATTTCTGATAGCTGCTGCACTAATTCTTTCGATAGAAACAGGCGATTCCAAAATACGCTCCGGAACCCTGGATGCAGCTACCACTACCTCATCTCCTAATGTAAAGGAAGGAGTCAGATCTACAGTTACAACTTCATTACTGCCTTTTACAGCAACTTCTTTACTTGCATAACCAACAGAAGAGATCACCAAAGTAAACGGCGGTTTCTGAACGGTGGTAAAACGGAAATTACCTTTATCATCGGTAAAGGTTCCAACTGTTCCTCCTTTAATGGTTACTGAGACAGCGGAAAGCGCTTCCTTGGAGCTTGCATTTTTTACACTACCGGAAACGGTAGTTGTCTGTTGTGCCATAACAGGTATCGTAATGGCAGAGGCTAAAGCCACAGACAGACATTTACTGTAGAATCTTCTCATATTGGCAAGATTTAGTTATTATGAGGCAAAATAGCAATTGTTAGTTTTATCTTAAAATTTAATTTGTCCACAAAATCAATGCTTTGTTAGGAAAAACGGATGGTATTCCGCTTTATTATTCTGGGCACTGGCTAATTTTACGGCATGAAGAGCCTTCAGTTCCCAAAGCAGACAAATGTTTACCATGGAAAAGTCAGAGATGTATACACCATTGGTCAGGGTTGGCTGGTAATGGTAGCCAGTAACCGCATATCTGCTTTTGATGTAATATTACCCAAACCTATCCCATACAAAGGACAGGTCTTAAATCAAATCGCTGCTTTCATGTTGGAGGCAACGAAAGATATTTGTCCAAATTGGCTCGTTACTGTTCCTGCTGCCAATGTCTCGATCGGAAAAAAATGTACCCCGTTTAAAATTGAGATGGTGGTGAGGGGAAATGTGGTTGGACATGCCTGGCGCACTTATCATTCCGGGCAAAGAACACTTTGCGGTGTTACCATGCCTGAAGGATTAAGAGAAAATGATTTCTTCCCCACTCCTATTATTACCCCTTCTACCAAAGCTGCAGAAGGACATGATGAAGACATCTCCAAAGAGGAAATCATTCATCAGGGACTCGTGAGTGCAAAAGATTGGGAGGTACTTGAAAACTATGCCTTACAGCTTTTTGCCAGAGGTAAAGAAATTGCAGCTGCACAAGGATTGATATTAGCTGATACGAAATATGAATTTGGCAAGATCGGCGATACCATTTATCTGATGGATGAAGTGCATACCCCCGATTCATCTCGCTATTTCTATGCAGATGGATTTGAAGAGCGGCAATCAACCGGAGAAAAACAAAAACAACTCAGTAAAGAGTTTGTGAGAGAATGGTTGATCGCCAATGATTTTATGGGTAAAGAAGGACAATCTGTTCCTGACATGTCTGATGAATGGATTGATACCATCAGTAAAAGATATATTGAACTCTTCGAAAAAGTAACCGGCAAAAAATTCATACCCGAACATCCTTCCGATGAAGAGATCGTAACATCGGTGACGGCAGCGTTGGAGAAGATCGGGGCGATGTAGGCTTGAGAGGTTATAGGTGTGAAAAGTCAAAAATCAAAAGTTAAAAATCAAAACCTATATTCCCCTTTCACTTTTGACTTTTAACTTTTGATTTTTGATTTTCAATCCCCCAGCCTCGGTCTCAACCTCACCCTGCTCTTGTTGAAAATATTTTGTCCATTCTCAACACCCTTACGCAACTCTTTCTGTCGCTGTACGGGCATGTGTATGGTGTCTTTGCAATCCTGGCTGCAACAACCATCATAAGCCGCTGCACAGGTTTCGCATTGTATGAATAACAGATGACAGCCATTGTTTTTGCAGTTGGTATGGGTATCAGCAGGCTTGCCACATTGATGACATTTAGCAATGATATCTTCCGTAATACGCTCGCCTAAACGATTGTCAAAAACAAAATTTTTACCAATGAATTTACTTTCCAGTCCGGCTTCTTTCGCTTGTCTGGCATAATTGATAATACCTCCTTCCAGATGAAATACATTCTTAAATCCTTGGTGTAACATATAAGCGCTGGCTTTTTCGCATCGAATACCGCCTGTGCAATACATGATGATATTTTTATCCTCATTTCCTTTCATCATATCAACCGCCATCGGTAATTGATCGCGGAAAGTATCTGAGGGCACTTCTTTTGCATTGACAAAATGACCCACTTCATATTCGTAATGATTACGCATATCAATCACGATCGTATCGGGTTGTTGTAGCAACGCATTCATTTGTGCTGCATTCACATAGCGCCCTTTCCGTTCCATACTGAATTCGGGATCATCAATACCATCGGCCACGATCTTATCCCTTACTTTGATCTTTAATACCCAGAAACTTTTTCCATCATCATCCACTGCAATATTGAGACGTAAGCCATTCAGTGGTTCTATGCTATATAAAAAAGTTCGAAATGCATCCATCAAATGTTCCGGCACACTGATCTGTGCATTGATCCCTTCTTTCGCTACATAGATCCTTCCAAAGACCTGTAAAGCATGTAATTGCTTGTACAAATGATCTCTAAACTCTTGAGGGTTCTTAATGGGAAAATACTGATAGAAACTAATGGTAACACGATGGAAAGTCTCTTCCATCAAACGTTGCTTCAACTCTTCGTTGGACACACGGTTGTGTAATACAGGCATGATTTTCAATTTTAGTCCCGTCTCGTCTCGTTTAAAACGAGACGAGACGAAATCCATGAACAATGGAACCACTTGCAGGGTGGTCAAAATCAGTGCAAAGATAGGGGGATATGTCGGATGTCGGATGTCGGATGTCGGATGTCGGATGTCGGGTAAGAAAAAAGAAGCGGCGAACACTTATTATTGTGTTCGCCGTTTTATTTTTTTCAAAAATTTCAAATCAGAAATCCAACATCAGAAATCAGACATCTCACATCACTTTTTATAGTATCTCACATAATCAGCTTCCGCAGCAATATAACCAAATGATGCCCATACTTTTCCTTGTAGTATCTTTTCATAGAGTTGCTTAGCCTTTTCTGTTTCACCGTTATACCGATACCAATTCGCTACACCATAAGCAACAGCATCATTACTGGTGACAGTGCCATTCACTGTCATTACTGAATCAACTGAAAGGGTGCCTTTATACAACAAGCATAATTTTTGATAAGCATTGTTTTCAATAATATTCATTTCCGTTTTGATAGGAGTTAGTATACGTTGTGCCGCTGAATCATTACCCATCATTCGATACAGCATATACAACCAATGAGTAGTGGAGACCAACTTATCATCATTCTCCGATTCTTTTACTGCTCGCTCATATACCGGCAATGCTTTTTCCAGATCATTTTTCAGATAATAGGCTAAACCTAAATGATACCAAATATTAGAGTGCAATGAACTGATCGGTATATTCATGGCATTGGGTTGCCCATCAGGTTCTATTTCATCTTTTTTACCTTCAATCAGCGTCGCTGCTTTTTCCAGATCAGCAATCGCTCGATCAAATTCCCGAATAGAAATATAGCGATGTCCGCGGTGGCGATACATCCGTGCATCATCCGGAAATTTTTGGATACCTTCTGAGAAAATAGTGATGGCCTGTCTGAAATCACCTTTATACCCTGCCCATCGACCATACCAGATGATCTTATCTGCATCATTGGGAGATGCTTCATAAGCCAAACGGGCACTGTCGAACTTCAGTACAACATTCTCATAAGGTGAATGCGGATACAAAGTATCTCCCATTAAAGAAATAGCTTGAGCACTGTCTGCCAAAGCTGTAAACAAAATGGTGGTATCCATTTTCTTCTCTTGTTTACAACCTAGCATCCATAGTATCGCCGTCAATAAAAAATAAGCAGTTGTTTTCATGTTGGTGTTTGTAAGGTTGAGTAGGAAAGATAAAACATCCTACTATCCTTTCAAATACTTCTACATCAATCATCATTTCTACTCTCTAGAAAAAAGGGCAGCGTTATTCGAATACCGGTGGGTGAAGGACCATTGGTTTCATATCCTTTTACAAAATCAACCCGCATGATCTTTAATATATTTTCTAACCCTATAAAAGCTTCATAATAGTTCTTCCCCTTTTGTGTATGTAAAAGATTAGCACCTGTTACCAAAAACCAGTTCAGCTTTTTGAATCCGGGTATTTTATTGGTCAACAAACCATTCAAGTGATATTCAACATGTGCTGTTGCAAATAATTGAGAAGTATTACTGTACCGATAATAAGGCGCCAATTGAAATCCGGTTAATGGATCATTGGCCAATACGGTTTGATTACCCAGGATATGCTGATAATCCGGAATGAATACTTGTTTGGCATTCAAAAAACCTCCTACTGCTACACGATAACTGAATTCACCTCCCAATTTCATATCCAAATCATCCGTAACTGTCAAACGCCATTTGGTAAAATCTGCATCACTGCCCAACAAGCCCCTGATACCTTGTGTAACGGAGAGATTGAAACTTGGATAATCTGATCCAATAGCAATTTTACGATCCGGTATCTCAATGTATTTTCCGCCGGGACGCCAATTTAAACTAGCAGTTAAAGTAGCAGCCTGGTTTCTTGGCATGACAGCATTGGTGATATCAACCGGATAATTGGGCGTGAATGTTCTATTTGCAATGTTCTTCCAACTGACAGGATCCGCTAAATTGTTTAACCCAAATCGATCTTGAAATTGAAAACTCCACGACGCTGTTAGTCCATTTCCAATACCTGCCGAATGAGTGATCCTGAAAAAATTAGCCTCATATATTTTCATATGATTGTTCTCATATAAAAGCGTTGTATAGGTATTGATCCTGGATGTGATAGGCTGTGCGTTATTGTACTGAAACACCCTTCTACCCGCAGCAAAACTGATACTATTAAAATATTTTTTTCCGAAATTATATCTGGCTGTTAGATGACTATTGAAATGTTTATTGGCAAAACCGTATCGGAAATAAGGTGTAACCTGCAATGATTTTCTTCCTTCATACCTTTTACTCCATGTAGGTGAAAAATGAAGCACCCCTCCTTCTACTGTATTGTAATTGAGTGTATTGATCAGCGGATCGAAGCTTACAAAAACTTTCTTCTTTTGTTTGCTGATAGATTGTCCCGTAAGTATAAGTCCACTCAGCGAAAACTTATTTCTTTTTCGATCCACAGAGTCCATGTACTTAGGATCTTTACGTACTTGTTCTAAACTATCTTTCTTTTTGTAATCCAATGCCTCTTCGGTTAATAAGGGCAGGGGTCTGATACTATCCCAATAAGTCATTGGTTTTTTATTCGCGCTATCAAAAACTTTAATGATCGTATTATCAAAATACTTTTTAGCAAATACAGGATTCAAGTCAAATCGATCATAGACTTGAACAAAACTTCCAAAAAAGTCAAAGCCAAATAGTTTACCGGATGGATAAATGACTTGATTTTTTATTACCCAAAGATTTCCTGCCGGAACATACAACTGTTCAATAGTGAGCGTATCCAGCAATTGCATTTGTTGGTCTCGTACCAGATTCAATCGCAAACTATGAATGCGCCATTCATTTTCGACAATATTGATATACCCATGGAACAATGGTTCATATTTTCTACGAGGAATAACTTTGATCCTGCTGATCTCCACACCATTTTCATAAAAAGTTCCTTCGAATTTGTATCGATAAAAGCTAATGGCATTATTTGAAATGGGAGAAATAAACCCTCTTGGATTCAGGTTCTCACCCACTTGTATATTGTTATTGTAAAACGAAATGATCTGTGGACTACTAAAACCAAATGCATCACTTCTACCGCTTACTTTGGTAGAGATCACTTCAATCTTTTCATTCTTGGGTTCTTCTACTGAATATTTGGCAATGGTTTCAGAAAGGAATAACATTTTTCGTTTACTGGTATCTCCATCTTCAAAATCTACTTTCTGACCAAAGAATCTCTTTGGATAATCACGTAGTTGTAGTTGTCCTTTGAGATATACATCAGCTGTAAACTTTTTAACCTCTTTAAGATGGTATGTTCTTTTTTCGATCGCTTTTCTGATAATTGCATAGGCCGGATCTTCCCCTGCTGAATTCACCATTACCTCTTGTAAATTGTATTGCTGTTGTTCCAATTGAAAATCCACCACCTGATTAGAACCCTTTTCAACAACAATTTTTTTTTCTACTGCTTTATACCCGATATACTGACAAACCAATGTATAATTTCCCGGAATCAGTTGAATGCTATAATATCCTTTACTGTTTGCAGAAACACCTTGTGTCGTGCCTTTCACCAAAATAGAGGAAAAGGGTAATACTTCTTTATTCAGATCAGTAATGGTACCACTAATCGTTTGAGATTGTCCTTTCACTAATGTGATGATCAGTAAGCATGCGGATAGAATTGTTCTCATACAGGATAAGTTCTAACGAAAGTAAGTCTCACTTAGCCCCTATTTATTACAAAAAGCCCTGTAAATAGGGCTTTAACTAAAAATTAGTGAATTGGCAATGGAAGGAGTAGGATGGGACACAGATTTTGATGATGTGTTATGATGAGTATTTGATAGCCAAAACGACTATCATAATCTATCATAAAAATCTGCGTCCTATCACTCTTAATTCGAGCGCTGTCTCAGATAACTCCCGGTCAATGCAGCAAGACCGGCAACCAGTCCGCCGATGATGCCGGTTACAAAAATCAACACAATATACGAGCCACCTAAAGGCAGTATTTTCGCCACTTTGGTAGCCAATAGATGATCGTTGGCACTGTCTTTTAGAAATGCCAATATGGACCATAGTAAAAACAATCCTGTAAATCCTGAAAGAAAAGCTTTCCCGGCTTTTTGATGTACAGCCATCGCTACGATCAATGAAGTGATGGCAAAACTCCACCATGGCATCACCCCGTAGAGTCCGGTAGCAAAAGCCAGTAAAGCAGTAAGTATAACAGCAGATAAAAATTTCATGTTTTACTTTTTAATTATTGAAAGTGATTCGCCATTTTATTTGTGAACTTTTAGCAGCTGCTTCTTTAGTAAGAAATAAGATGCGATAATATTTACCCGCCGCCCAATTGTCTACAAAATTATCGTAGTACTTGCTACCCGGATTACCACTCTGTCCACCGGGATACACGCCATAAGCTTCAATCTCATCCGTCATGTGTACAATCATTCGCCAGCTCGGTCCATGTACTTTTGTAGTGGCATTAATAATATGAACACCCCCACCAATAGGAAGATGTAATCGGCTCAATGGATCAATCTTTAATAAATGACTTACACGGGTATCTTTAAACGTTCCCCACTCTAATTGATTCTCTTTTTCAAGCGCTTTACATTTGGCACTTGCTTTTTGCACGGCTGTTAGTACAGCATCATACAAGGTTTCTGTTTTATCAGGTGTATTGGCGTTATCAGCAAAATAGTAAACACTATCACGTAACATCACTTCTAACAAGACCGGTTCATCAGGCCATGGCAATGATCGTTTTGATTTTTCAAACTCATCTTTCCAAATGGTTGTTTCAAGGCTATCCCAAATAGCGCGGAAAACAGTAGCTCCTTTTTCACCTATATCATTTCGAAGATTCCAGTTTTTTAAGATCGATATATATTTTTTCCCATCTGCATCCAAAGCAGCTTCATTCAGATATTTGAGTAAAGCAGGACGAGCCATTTCAGCAAAAACGTTGTAATTATCTGTTTGTAAACGTTGCATGTCTTCAGGAGTAATATTACTCATGGTACTCAAACGCTTGTTGATAATAATTCCCCGATACAAAGGAAAATCAGCAGCAGCACCTAAATAATAAGGGTAGGTATCATCGGTAGATTTTTGATTGGCACTACTGATGAAACCACGATCCGGGTTTTTCTGCATGGGATTTTCTTCATTGGGAATAATACCCTGCCACATATATCGAGTATCATCTCCCGGCATAATAAAATCACCCTGTCTTTTCCATCTGGCTACAAAAGCACCTTGCTGTTTCATGGCAACGTCACCGGTCTTTGAAATAAAGGCAAAATTTTGTCCCGGACAAGTCCATTTATGGATGGCATTTAAGTAGTCATCAAAATTCTTAGCCCGGTTTAACTCATAAAATGTTTGTAGCCCTTGTCCACCATCGTGTGCCGTCCATCTCACTGCTAAATATTTCCCTGTTGTATTATCATTTTTATAAGAAGCATCATACATCACTGGCCCCAATGCTGTATAAGCCACACGGTCAATGATATCCGGTTGTCCTTTCACCTTGATCACTTCTTCTTTGATATCTGCTTTATTCCATAGTCCATTGTACCAATATTGTTCGAGGGTACTGTCTTTGAATTTCATATCGTAGAAGTCAATCACATCTCTACCTGCATTGGTAACTCCCCATGCTATGTTATCATTAAAACCAATGATGACTGCAGGTGAGCCGGGGAAACTTGCACCATAGGTACTATGTGTGGGTGTCGTTATTTGTACTTCATACCAAAGAGAAGGAAGGTTCAATCCAAGATGCGGATCATTTGCTAAAATCGGTCTACCACTTTTTGTTTTGGAACCGGCTACCGCCCAGTTATTACTTCCATTGTTTTTATCCGGCACAACGGGTGCTGTAGCACTATTGAAAGTATTTGTTTTACCTAAATAAACAGAATCCACATCAGCAGGTGCTGTTACCGGTACTGCCGGAGATGGATAGATTGTTCCTTTAGGAATGATGGGATCTAAAGAGTCTTGAACATTGGTAAATAGTTGATCAAAATCTTCATATCCGAAATAATTTTTAGCATTTGTCATTTGCAAATCACTGGAGATGCCTCTTCCGGTAAGATCATAAGACATGAACATTAAGAACAAATAGGTTTTAAAAGGTGTCCATTCCTCAGGCTGATAATCTAACAACTTGTATTCAAAAGGAATTTCATTTGGCTTAAGTGATTTGATATAATCATTCACGCCATTGGCATAGGCTTCCATGGCTGTTTTGATATCTTTATTTTTTGAGGCTTCGCGCATGGTTTTTTCAGCAGCATACACCATACCCATTCTTCTGAAATACTTATCTGTATCAATTCTATCCGGACCCACAATTTCACTCAATCTACCCGCCGCAACATGGGTTTGAAATTCCATCTGCCATAAACGGTATTTGGCATGAAGATAACCTTGTGCATAATAGGCGTCTGCATCATTCTCTGCATAAATGTGAGGCACCAATCGTTCATCCATGAACACTTCTACTTTGGATTTGATACCTGATAAAGTAATCTCACCAGCATGCGATGCATTGGCAGACTCAGCATTTTGCCAGAACCCTTTTTGAGGTGAAAGGAAATAACCCAACCGGGGTGTTTTGCTACCGCCAACCGGAAGTTGTGTATTGAGGGTAATAATGAGTCCGGCCGTACTTATAGCTGAAACCAGCATAGGAACAATTCGCATAGCATCAATTTGAATGATGAATTTAAGGGATTTTGAGGTATCGTTGTTTGAGCAATCATGGATTAGTTCGTAAATAGTTTTGCAAAAAAGTTTTAAATCAGTTTTTCGTTTTAAACCTACTTACACTAATTGGGTCTTACCCAAAAGCCCTGACATGAAAAAAGTCCTGATTATAGGTATGCTGATCACATCGGTAACCTTATTGCAGTTCTGCAAAAGCAAAGACAGTACAGCCCCAGTATATGCATCCATCACCAATACCTTTGGTTCTAACATTAACTTAAGTCAGCTTGAAAACTATGCAAACCAAGCAGTTCCTGCTTATGTCACCAAAGACAATACAGCAGGGAATCCCATCACAAATGCCAAAGCCACATTGGGACGGGTTTTGTTTTATGATAAAAATTTGAGTATTGATAATACCATATCCTGTGCTTCCTGTCATCAACAACAATTTGCTTTTAGCGATACAGAAATTGCCAGTAAAGGCGTGAGTGGTGGGCTTACCGGAAGACATTCCATGCGTCTGATCAATGCACGGTTTTCAGCAGAAGCCAAATTTTTCTGGGATGAAAGAGCAGGAACTTTAGAATTACAGACCACTCAACCTATACAAGATCATGCGGAGATGGGCTTTAGCGGACAAAATGGTAGACCTGCTATCGGAGCACTGCTTACCAAACTTCAGGGCATTAATTATTATCAGGATCTCTTTCAGTTCGCTTATGGAAATACCACGATTACTGAACAGAAATTACAGGAATGTTTGGCTCAATTCATCCGTAGCATTCAGTCATTTGATTCCAAATATGATGTGGGAAGAGCGCAAGTCAATAACGACAACCAGAATTTCCCCAATTTTACTGCACAAGAAAATCAGGGTAAAAACTTATTTCTGGCACCTCCTGTTTTTGATCAGAATGGCATCAGAACTACGGGTGGATTGGGTTGTGGAGGTTGTCATAGAGCTCCTGAATTTGATATTGATCCCAACAGTGGTAATAATGGTATCATTGGAAGACTCAATGCTACCGGAATTGATGTGAATAATACAAGAGCCCCATCACTCAGAGACTTGGTGAATCCATCAGGTGTACTCAATGGCAATATGATGCATACGGCTTCTATCAATAGCTTACAGACTGTGATTGGTCACTATGGTAATATCAGTATTGCACCCGGCAATAACAGATTAGATCCAAGATTAAGACCCAATGGGAATGGACAACAATTGAATCTTACGGCGGCAGAAGTGAATGCTGTGATGGCCTTTTTAAGAACATTGACCGGAACAAATGTATATACCGATAAAAAATGGAGCAATCCATTCAATTGATCATTGTTACCAATGATCAGGCTAAAACATTGATCAGTGTTTGTACCTGATCAACGGTATTGAATGAGTGCAACACAATTCGTAACCGCTCTTTCCCTTCCGGTACGGTAGGATATAATATGGGACGAATATCGAACTGATTCGATTGTAAATGTTTGGCTAATTCTTTTACATCGGCATTTCCCGGGACCACCACTCCTTGTATGGGTGTATGAGAAACCAATTTTTCATAGCGCAGTGTAGCTGATTGAAAAAGTTGAATCAAATCTGCTAAGTGCTTCCTCTCTTCTTTCATTGTAGGAAATAGATCATAGGACCTACTGATCATCGCAACAGCATGTTCAGGCAAGGAAGTAGAATACATAAGACTTCTGGCAAAATTGATGAGGTAGGTTCTTAATTGTTCAGAACCCAATACCACTGCACCATGACAACCACAAGCTTTTCCGAATGTGTGAATTCGGGCAAAGATTTGTGATGCATGGCCCAAATGTTGTACCAATCCCTCTCCACGATCACCGATCACACCGGTTGCATGGGCTTCATCTATGATCAAATGTGCCTGATAACGATTTGCCAGATTTAACAATGCATCTAATGGACAAGTATCCCCATCCATACTAAAAACAGATTCGGTAACAATAAAAATAGTACCCGTAGCCTGTTTTAATTTAGATTCAAGATCATTCAAATCATTGTGTGCAAAAGAAAAGGAGCGTGCAAAAGATAAACGGATCCCATCTCTAATGGAAGCATGTGATAGATAATCGTACAAAATCGTATCCCCTTTTTGTGGCACACAAGAGAGTAGACCAACATTGGCATCATAACCCGAATTGAACATCAATGCCGCTTCTGCTTGATGAAATGTGGCTATCTTTTGTTCTGTTTCATTGATCAATGGATAATTACCTGCCAATAATCTGGAACCAGTAGAACCGGAAGACATCTGTACGGCATCCCCATTCAACAACTGATGTGTAGCAATTCCTAAATAGTCATTGGAACAAAAATCAATAGCCCCGGTTTGTTGCTGCAGCTGTCTGAGTGACTGCTTAGCCACACGTTCATCTAATTTTCGACGGAGAAAATCATCAGGATACATAAAAGTAAAACTAAGGCAAAAAGAAAATCTAACCGCTGCAAGTATTTACTTTGCAGCTGAAAAAGTGAATAATGGAGTTATCTGAACACACGAAGAATATACTTGGACTACAATTACCGACAGATCCCCGCTGGGTGGATCTGGCCAGTATTCGTTTGGAAGATATCCTTACCGATCATGCCTATTGCGAGCAGAAAGCAGCACTGACCTGCATTTCATTGATCCAACGTTATTCTCAGCGTGTGGAGCTGGTGAAACAACTATCTCCCATTGTTACGGAAGAATGGGGGCATTTCAGATTGGTACTACACGAATTACATAAGCGCGGTCTACAATTAGGCACTCAACGTAAAGATATTTATGTCAACAAGCTGATCGAGTTTCAGCAAAAAGGAGGCAGTGAAGAAGGACGTTTCCTAGATCAGTTATTGACGATGGCATTGATAGAGGCCAGAAGTTGTGAACGCTTCAAAAGACTTAGTGAAGGATTGCAAGATGAATACCTCCGTAATTTTTATCGACGTTTTATGGAAAGTGAGGCCGGACATTATACTTTATTCATTGAATTGGCTGAATTGTATATGGATAAAGACAAGGTACGTAAGCGCTGGAAAGAATGGCTCGATTATGAATCAGAGATCATGCAGGAATTAGAACTCAGAGGAGATAGAATTCATTAAAGGAATCATCGTTTCAAACTCGATTCGAAATAAGAAATCTCTTCTTTCCAGCTGATAAAAGGATATTGCTTTTCCATTTGTATTGCCTTATTCAAATAGGTTTGCAAGAACTGTTGATGTTGCTGCGTAGAAGGATTGAATGGTTTATGTTGCGCAGCCAATCTAATGGCATCAATTTCTTTTAAAAGATTTTTTGTATCTTCAGACATACACGCATTCACCAGCTTTTCCCATACATATTGGGTAGCATGATAATTCGGATGCACCAGGTCTTCAGCATAAAACCGATAATCACGCAAATCATCAATCACCAATTCATAGGCAGGAAAATAATACAGCCGACCAAACTTTTCGACCAAATGATGTACCGATTGAATCAAAACTGCTTTACTCTTATTGTTTTCTATAACACCCTCTCGCAGATGTCTCACCGGACTAATGGTGAAGATGATCTGTAATTTCGGATTGAAATGAAACAATCGATGGATCATATGATCCAATACACTTAATACTTCTTCTGTGGTTAATAATTTTTTTGAGAACCAATCGGCAGGTGCTTTATGATTATTGGCTGCTACAGCACCTGTTTTTGCATTGGCTGCTTTTTCAGTTAAGGTATATACCCATGCAGAACCCAATGTGATGACAATTTGATCTGCATTTTTTAAAAACTGATGCACTCGCTCAGTTGATGAATTGATTTTTTGCAAAGCATCTTCCGGTGTGATTCCAGAATAACGACTATGGTGTTTCCAACTATGCCAGCTTTCATTCAAAGTAAACAGATCATTACTTGTAAAAACTTTCTGTTCAATGTATTGCGTAATAGCTTCAGATACACTTACGGGATTGAATAAAATGCCATTCGGATTTTCCAGTACGGTAAACTTATGTTTCGATAATTTCTCTCCGATATTTTCTGTAAAGCAAGAACCGATCAACATCAATTTTTGTTGATGATGAATCAGCTTATCAGGCGATTGAATATCGAATTCGTAATGAAACTTCATAGCTATTTATTGAAACACCTGTAATGCCATTCGGCTACTTTGTATCAGCGCTTCCTGATCTAGGTCTTGTAACAATTGTTTGGATTGAAAATAAGGAATCATTTTTTCAGTATCCATATTCCCTACCAAATCATCCTGCGCCATCGGACAGCCCCCTATTCCCTTCAGGGCTCCATCAAAGCGTTTACAGCCGGATTCAAATGCTGCAGACAATTTAGCTTCCCAATTCAAAGCCGTTGAATGTAAATGGACGCCAATAGTAGTTGTAGGATATTGCGGGATCAGCGTGGTCAATGCAAAACGAATTTGTTCCGGACTGGCCAACCCAACCGTGTCTGCTAAAGAAATGATTTCAATTCCTTCTTTCACCATCACTTCTGTCCATTGAAGTAATATCTCATCATTGTACACATCTCCATATGGATTTCCAAATCCCATACTGAGGTATACCACCAATTCTTTATTGGTTTTTAAACACAGTTCTTGAATTGCTTTCACTCTATCCATGCTTTCTTCCATGGTACTATTGGTATTCCGTTGCTGAAAAGTGGGAGAAAGTGAAAAAGGAAATCCGAGACAGCTGATTTCATCATATACCACCGCTTCTTCTGCTCCTCGTTGATTGGCTACTATGGCTAATAATTTCGTTTGCTCATTCAGTTGCAATTGGGGAATGACATCTTTGGTATCAACCATTTGTGGAATGGCTTTGGGAGAAACAAAACTGCCAAAGTCAAGTGTATGAAATCCTACTTTCAGTAAGGCATTCAGATAATTGACTTTAACAGCAGTAGGTATGGGATGCACCCATCCCTGCATGGCATCACGAGGACATTCAACCAATTGTATTTGAGGATCAAGAGACATACAAAAGAGTTAAGATCATGAATGCAATCGCTGCTTCATGGCTTCATACAAAATAATACCTGTTGCTACTGATACATTGAATGAATCGAATTTAGTAGCCATTGGAATCGTGAAAAATGCGTCAGCAGCTTTAGCGAGATAAGGTTGAACACCTTTTCCCTCATCGCCCATGATCACACAACAAGGATCTTTGAATGCCAGATCAAATACTTTTTTATCAGCACGCATTTCACTGGTAAAAACCTGAATACCATTCAGGTGCAAAGTATCCACTGCTTTCAATAAACTATTTACTCTGCAAACATGAATATGCTCCAATGCTCCGGCACTACTTTTCATGGCTTCTTCATTCAAAGCGCCTACTCCTTTATCAGGAATAATCAATGCCTGTGATCCGCAACAGAGAGCGCTTCTGGCAATGGCTCCAATATTTCGCACATCGGTTACTCCATCCAACATCACAAATAAGGGTACTTCCCCTTTTGAAACAACATGATCAATCACTTGTTGCAAATCCATGTATTGAACCAATGCCGCAAACGCAATCACACCCTGATGATTGGCGCGGGTCATTCCATGCAACTTCTCTTGTGGCACCAATTGTATGGGAATATTCTTTTCACGGGCATGCTGACGGATCTCAGCAATGGCTTCTCCCGAAATATTTTTTTGGAATAAAATTTTATCAATCGGTCTTCCCGTTTCCAGCGCTTCCAATAATGGCTGGCGACCTATGATCAGTGAACTCTTTTTAACAGGCATCTGCAAAGGTATTATTAAAGCTGACCCAAAAGCTTCATCAATTTTATTTTTGTAATGGCTGCAACTGACATTGAATCGGTAATAATTCCGTTTTCTACCATTTGCCATGCTTCTTCTAATGGAACTTGTCGGGTATGCAGGTCTTCAGTATCCTCGGGAGCTGCCTCACCTTCTTTCAAACCTGTTGCCAGATAAACAATTGCCAACTCATCCGATACCGAATTGGATAAATGCATGGTTAATAAATGTTTCCAGTTTGTAGCTGCAATACCGGTTTCTTCCTTCAATTCTCGTTTTGCACTTTCTAAAGGATCAGTACCCACCGGAGCCCCACCCTCCGGAATTTCCCAACTATACTGATTCAAGGTGAAGCGAAATTGTCCAACCAACCACAATTGCTCTCGATCATCTAAAGCTACAATACCTACCGCCACATTTTTAAAATGTACCTTCCCATAAATACCTTCTCCTCCCGATGGATTGACCACTTTGTATTCCGTCACTCCTATCCATTTATTTTCATAGATATTCTTCTCACTGATAATTGTCCAAGGATTGTTTTCCATGATCTAATTTCTTTTGAATAATCGACTCCCCGCTGTTGCTATGATAAAAAAAAGTAAGAGAATCACAATCCCAAACTTAATGGATGCACAATACATGGTCAATTGTAAAGAGGAAAGCGAATAATGTCCATTGATAGATTGAAGCATCAATATATTTTCGGTAACATCTAATATACCTGCAAGAAAAGCCATTCGAATTCCTATCGCACCCAATTGCTGCATGAATCGATGAGTCCATTGACCGATGCATTTTCCAACTCCTAAAATAAAAAACCATGTATAGGCCATTATAAAGAGAAAATCAATCAAAATATTGTTTCGAACTGTTTCTTGGTTCCAAACAGATACAACAGACACAAGTTTCTCCGGCGTATTTGCAAATTCCAATGCCAATATTCCGGAAGGAGTCAAAGGCGTTATCAACTCTTTTCCCTGCCATCGTAAAACAACAATCATGATGAGTGAAAAAAGAGATGCCAGCAATAAATGAACAGATGATTTTTGCATGTGCTATTTTAGACACTCTAAATATAAAGAGGGTTTTTCAAAAGCCTGGTGATTCGTTTGATGGTTTATGGCTTATGGTCCATGGTCCATAGTAAAAGAAAGAGGAAGTCACAAAAAGTCGAATAAAAGACCTTGAGATTTGTCCGCATAAAAAAGAGGCTGTATCAGATTATTGATACAGCCTCTATATAAAACACTTATTGGGTTATTTTAAACCGAAAGCTTTTTTCACTTTGGTTACGTAATCTAGCTTCTCCCAAGTGAACAGTTCTACTTTCACATTCTTCTCTTTACCATCCGGTGTTTTGAAGGTCTTTGTCACCACTTCACTCTTACGTCCCATGTGACCGTAGGCTGCTGTTTCACTGTAGATCGGGCTACGTAGTTTCAAGCGCTGCTCGATGAAGTATGGACGCATATCGAACAATCCTTCTACGATCTTAGCGATTTGTCCGTCAGTCAGGTTCACTTTTGCAGTACTGTAAGTGTTCACATTGATACTCGTAGGTTGTGCTACACCGATGGCATAAGACACTTGTACCAATACCTCGTCTGCAACACCCGCAGCTACCAGATTCTTTGCAATATGACGCGTTGCATAAGCTGCTGAACGGTCTACCTTACTGGGGTCTTTACCGCTGAATGCTCCACCACCATGTGCGCCTTTGCCGCCATAAGTATCTACGATGATCTTGCGACCGGTCAAGCCCGTATCGCCATGTGGACCACCAATCACGAACTTACCGGTTGGGTTGATATGGTATTTGATGTTGTTGTTGAACAACTTCGCGTATTTCTTGTACTTCGCCTTTACTCTAGGGATCAGGATATTGATGATATCTGATTTGATCTTGGCCAACATCTTGGCTTCAGTATCAAAATCATCATGCTGGGTAGATACAACGATCGCATCGATTCTTACCGGGCGGTTGTTATCATCGTATTCCAATGTTACCTGACTCTTTGCATCAGGACGCAGGTATTTGATCTGTTTGTTCTCTCTTCTCAGTGCTGCCAGTTCAATCAGGATCTTATGAGCCAGATCCAATGCCAGTGGCATGTAATCATCTGTTTCATTGGTGGCATAACCAAACATCATACCCTGGTCACCGGCACCTTGTTCTTCTTTTTTCTTTCTGTCAACACCCTGGTTGATATCTGCACTCTGCTCATGAATAGCAGAAAGAATACCACAGCTATTGGCTTCAAACATATACTCACTCTTGGTATATCCGATCTTACGGATCACACCACGAGCAATTTCCTGTACATCCAGGTATGCCTTTGATTTTACCTCACCGGCCAATACTACCTGTCCGGTAGTTACCAATGTTTCACAAGCCACTTTAGATTGAGGATCAAAAGCCAAAAAGTTGTCGATTAATGCGTCAGATATCTGGTCAGCCACTTTATCGGGATGTCCTTCAGATACGCTCTCAGAAGTAAATAAATAAGGCATATACTAATTTAATGGGTGTAAATATAAAAACTAGTGTCGATTAAATTCTGGAAAATACGATACGTAGACGCATTCTGAAACGAGAGTGTGTACCTCCCCCCAATCTCACCCTTCCGATTGCAGGCGCATTTCCAACACTCGGATTCAGATATACTGGTTTGAGATCTCCTAATTGCGGGTAAGGGTCTCTATAAAAGAGCGTATCATTTGCAGGGGCTGAAAGTTGCAGAATAAAGGAGCTATCGCCTCTGGATACGATTCCTTGTACATATCGACTCAAGTTAAAACTATAAGATGCTACTCGATTATACCCCTGTGTGGTCTTAAAAAAAACCGCACCACCAAAATCGCGGATATTCGGTCCTTGATTAGATGAGAAAATATAATCATTAGGGACATTATACTTTCCGTTGGTCGATGTTTTATAGGTGCTCAATAACAAATAACGGGGTACGCTCATCTGCTGGTCAATCGTTAACAGATTGGCATCATCGGGTACTTGTTCAGCGATGAGCTCAGCTCTGTGAATGATGCGATTACTAAGTCCCGCCAAACCCGGTACTCTGATTCTGGCGAAAGAACCAGGAGAAGTTTGTATAAAAAGAAGAGAATCTGATTTAGGGGTAGTGCTATTATTCACATAATTGGCCATTTGACTACCGGAACGATTTCTCGTAACAAAATTAGCCGCCGTCGTAACGAAACTATTAAAGGAGAGATAAGCAACCGATGTATCTCTTCTGGTAGCACCTGTTGAACTTGAATTATAATACAGCGCAAACTTTGTATTGGTATCTGTTAAGTTAATACGTAACAATGCATTCGCAGGTGCAGACTGGTCAACAGTCAGCGCAAAACCGGCAAAATAGGTTCTGAAAACAGAATCATTTTTGTAAGCATTTGTTGAATCGTATTGTTTGATAAACCTGAATGCTACATCATTCCTTAAACGGATACGTATTTGATTATTGGCGTTTTCAAATCTGTTTTTAACAGAATCATCCAATGTACGCGGGTCGATCGTAATAGGGTTGGCAAGCGGACCAGCCAAGCTGATTGGCGTAGCTGAGGGATAGTTAACAGGATATGATCTGCCTCTATTAAGTTTTGAGTTTTGAGCAATTTCAGATACAGTTATACGTAAGGGTTGTGTTGAATCGCCATACAAACCTTTGTAACTTAAGATTAGTACGGCAGAATCTACCACAATACTGTCTTTGTTTCCGGGAATGGTAAAAGGAGCAACAGGAGGTGTTACTTCAAAATAAAGTGATGCTGTTGTTTTTCCGAATATGGGGTCGTTGGTGATGGCACCAATTACCTGTTCATCAGATCTGTAAATTCTCGCCGTATCCAATTCCTCATAGGTATCTGTAATGACCTCTAAGATGGTATCTTTTGTAAGAATTCCGTCAATGGGAGGTATCAACCCACCCCCTAGTTCAGTAGAAGTAATCCGGGTACAACCCGTGAGTAAAAATCCAGAAAAAATACAGAAAATGAATGTATTACGCAGTGTCGAAAATAAACGCATGAGTTGTTGATTACTTACCCGCAAGGTCGTTGTACAATTCTAAATACTCTGTTAAATCAGAATCCCATCCTTTGAAAGGAACTACTTTTTTCCCTTTCACTTTTGCGAATTCTTCAGTGAGTTTTTTATCAATTTTTTCTGCACCAAAAGTGATCGCATCAGCATAACTGGCACCACCTCTGAACAATGCGGTATTATTTGCTTCTTTAAAAGGTTCAAGATCTTTGTCTTTGACATTGGCATTGATGACAGCCTGTTTCAGGAAGTCTCCACCCAACTTATCTTTAAAAGTGTTTTCACCAATGGTAAAAATCACTTTACTATTACCAAATACAGGCTCTTTTTTATAGGCTGTTTTGATATAAGCAGGAATCAATCCTGTCATCCAGCCACTGCAATGAATGATATCCGGAGGCCAGCCAAATTTCTTTACAGTTTCCAATGCTCCTTTACAGAAGAAGACAGTGCGGAGTGCATTATCATCAAACCATTTCTCTTCATCATCATGAAAAATCTGCTTACGCTTGAAGAAGTCTTCATTTTCCAGAAAATACACTTGCAAGCGGGCATTGGGTAAAGAAGCTACTTTGATTTGAAGCGGATAATCATCATTATCAACCGATACATTGATACCTGAAAGTCGAACCACTTCATGTAAGCGATGTCTTCTTTCATTGATTACACCAAAGCGGGGCATGATACATCTGACTTCCAGACCTCCATCATTACTCTTGATAGCCAGTTTATTGATGACCTCAGCAAACTCAGTCAGCTCGAGGTAGGGAGACATTTCTGTGGCTATGAATAAAATTCTTTTCTTTGTTGACATCCTTGCACCGTTTTTTTGCGGGACTCGTAAAATGAGTGGGCAAAGGTACATAAAATAAACAGAACAGTACGAGTATAGAGATTTGACCTCAATCACCCCCCCCTTATGATCCTATTCAAGAAAAGCGACGAATTAAAAAAATATTTAATTAAAAAGACTGCTGAGGGCATTTCAATAGGTTTTGTACCCACTATGGGTGCGCTGCATGAGGGTCATCTTTTTTTGGTTCGGACGGCTAAAGAAAAAAGTGGGTTGGTAATTACCAGTATTTTTGTGAACCCTACCCAATTCAATGATCAACAGGACTATTTACATTATCCAAAAACCATCGACCAGGATATTCTTTTATTGGAAAAGTCGGCTTGCGATGTTTTGTTTTTGCCCGATGTTCAGGAAATCTACCCAAGCGGTTATGTGGCCAATCACTATGCATTGGGTTCTTTGGAGACCGTTTTAGAGGGAAAATACAGACCCGGACATTTTCAGGGGGTTTGTCAGGTCGTTGATCGTTTATTAGCAATCGTTATGCCCTCTACGTTGTTTTTAGGACAGAAAGATTACCAGCAATGCATGGTCATCGAAAGATTAATTGATCTTAAACAGTATGCTACTAAATTGTATGTCGTACCTACCATGCGAGAAAATAGTGGATTAGCGATGAGCAGTCGGAATCTGCGACTAAATGAACAGGATAGAGAAAAAGCGGCTGCTATACATGCGGGATTGACCCATCTCAAATCTCGTCTCCAACCCGGCAAGGTTCAACCCTTATGCGATGATGTAGCTATGAGCCTTTTACAGGCTGGATTTGAAAAAGTAGATTATATCAGTATCGCCAATGCCCAAACCTTGGAACCGGTAGAAGAATGGGATGGCAATACAGCACTGGTAGCATTGGCTGCGGTATTTCTTTCGGGAGTCCGATTAATTGATAACATACCTCTCACATAATCAACACACGCATATCAGTTTGAACTGACTATTTTTGCGCGCATGATGCAAATAGAAATACTAAAATCGAAAATACACCGTGCCGTCATCACGGAAGCTAATCTTCACTATGTAGGTAGTCTTACTCTTGATGAAGACCTGATGGATGCTGCCAACTTTATTGAGCATGAAAAAATTCAGGTTGTGAACGTTAATAATGGAGAGCGTTTAGAGACTTATATCATCAAAGGCAAGCGTGGCAGTGGTATTGTTTGCTTAAACGGACCCGCCGCTCGCAAAGGTGCTGTTGGCGATTTGGTAGTGATCATCTCTTATGCAACCATAGATTTTGAAGCTGCTAAATCCTTTAAACCATGGGTCGTATTTCCTAAAGAAGGCAATAAATTATAGCCAAACAAAGGCCTCAGTAATTTTGTAATTTACATTCGAATGCACGCATGAAAAAACAACTCCTCTCCATCGGAAAGTTTGCCCTGTTTCTGGGATTGGGTTTGTTCCTCGTATGGTGGAGTCTAAGACAAATACCGGATGATAAGTGGGATGAGTTTAGAAACAGTTTACGGAATGCTAATTATTGGTTATTGATTCCCGTCTTCATCATCCTCATTGCCAGCCACTGGCTTCGTGCCCTTCGTTGGAAAATACTCATGGAACCGATGGGGTATCGTCCAACCACCATCACTACTTTTTTTGCTGTCATGATCGGTTATTTGGCGAATCTGGCTTTTCCAAGATTGGGCGAAGTATTGAAATGTACCATTCTTGCACGTTATGAAAAAGTGCCCGCCGAAAAATTGGTTGGAACCATTGTGGCAGAACGGGCCGTTGATGTGGTCTCCTTAGTAATTGTTTTTGTATTAACACTGATCTCGCAATATGATATTCTGGCTGTTTATGGACAAGAACTGATCGGACAATTACTAGTAAAGGGCGAATCTATCTCAATGTCTGCATTGCTATTAGTAGCGGGTATTGTATTGGTATTGATTTTAGTCATTCGTATTTGGTTCAAACAGTTTGCTCATTTGAAAGTAGTAATGATGATCAAAAAAATCATTGCCGGTATTTGGGAAGGATTGATGAGTATTCGTCATTTAAAACGCAAAGGGATTTTCATACTATACAGTATTGGTATTTGGTTTCTCTATACTGCCGGCACCTGGGTAGGTTTATTGGCTACATCAGGTACTGCACATTTGGGATGGGGTGAAGGATTGAGTGTACTGGCTTTTGGTAGTATTGGTATGATAGTAACACCCGGAGGTATTGGTGCCTATGCATTCTTCATTGCCAAAGTACTGGAGGAATATAAAATACCTTTCGAAATAGGGTTTGCCAATGGCAACCTTCAATGGTTTGCACAATTTATGATCGTATTGATCGCAGGTGGATTGAGCTTATTATTGCTTCCTGCGTATAATAAAAAAAATAAAACATCATGAGAGCTATTCAGGCAATAGAACAAAAGATCATGACATTGCCCCAATTGATGGCAAGGGTAGCAGCATGGCGCATTACCGGAAAAAAAATAGCTTTCACCAATGGTTGTTTTGACATTTTACATGAGGGACATATTTTCTCTCTCAATGCCGCTGCGAGTGAAGCTGATTATTTGATCGTGGGGGTGAATAGTGACAATAGTGTAAAAAAAATAAAAGGTCCAGACAGACCTGTGAACAACGAACATAGCCGTTCATTGATATTGGCCAGTCTGGCTGTAACCGATGCCATCATTGTATTTGATGAAGACACCCCTTATACACTCATCACAACCCTTTTACCGGATGCGCTGGTGAAGGGGGGCGATTATACCATTGAACAGATAGTAGGATCAAAAGAAGTGATCGCAAATGGCGGAAGAGTGGTCATCAATCCAATTGTGGAAGGATTTTCCACCACCGGAATTATTCAGCATATCAAACAATCTTATTCCTAGTATTCGCAATACCGATTCCATGAAATCCTGATCAATAAACTTAACATTCCACTCTCCTTCTCTTTTTTATATTTGAAATGTTAGATTGATTATGCCCCATGGCTTGGACTAATACCATTTTTTGTGAAAAAGCATCTTATTCAGCGTGATATCAGTTGGCTCAGTTTTAATGCAAGGGTTTTACAAGAAGCAAATGACCCTTCTGTTCCTTTGAAAGAAAGAATCCGTTTTCTGGGTATCTTTTCCAATAATACCGACGAGTTTTTCAGGGTGCGTGTGGCTACTTTGAAAAGAATGGTAGAGTATGCAGACAAGAGACGACATCTCAATATGCACATGGAGGAAGATCCACAAGCCATCATTGATCAGATTCAAACCATTGTATTACAGCAGCAAAATGAGTTTAACCGAATTTGGGATGGTATTATTCGTGAGTTGAAAAAGGAAAAAATTTTTTTGATCAATGAAAAACAGCTGAATAAAGAACAGAAGAAATACGTCAGTAATTTTTTTGATGAACAAGTGCGTTCGAATATCATTCCATTGATGATCGAAAGTTTACCTCAACTTCCCTATTTGCGTGATAAGAGTATTTATTTAGGTGTGGTGATGCGGAAGAAAGATTCAGCGTATGATCAGAAATATGCATTGATTGAAGTTCCGGCCAAAGATGTAGGAAGATTTGTACTACTCCCTTCTAAACAAGGTGAAAAACAGATCATACTGTTGGAAGATGTGATCAGACATAATTTGCCGGAGATCTTTACCTATTTTGATTACGATTATTTTGATGCACATGTTTTTAAAGTAACCAAAGATGCGGAGATCGATATTGACAATGATGTGAGTACCACTTTTGTGGAGAAGATAGAAAAAGGATTGAAAAACAGACGCAAAGGAAAACCCGTTCGTTTTGTTTACGACAAAGAAATGGATGCCGGTTTATTGGAATACCTCATTCGTCGCTTGAGTCTGAATCGTAAAAGCAATATTATTCCGGGTGGCAGAATTCACAATTTCCGTCACTTTATGGATTTTCCGGATGTATTTGACAGTAAGAATACACGTCGCCCCTCCTTTACACATCCGGCAATACAAGGCAGCATGCGTGTTACAGATGTGGTATTGAAAAAAGACGTGATGCTGCATTTTCCTTACCATTCTTTTCATACGGTCATTGATCTATTGCGTGAAGCTGCCATGGATCCGGATGTGAAATCGATCAAGATCACAGCATATCGTTTGGCTTCCAACTCTAAAGTGATCAATGCATTGATCAATGCTGCCAGGAATGGTAAAGAGGTAATTGTAATGTTGGAACTGAAAGCGAGATTTGATGAAGAAGCCAATCTGGAATGGAAAAAAATTCTTGAAGAAGAAGGTGTGCGTGTATTATTGGGTATCCCTAAAATGAAAGTCCATGCCAAACTTTGTATCATTAAAAAAAGAAAAGGGAATAAAACGGTTCAATATGGATTTGTGAGCACGGGCAACCTAAATGAAAAAACAGCCAAAGTATATGGTGATCATTGTTTACTAACCGCAAACAGAATGATCATGGCTGATATCAACCGCATTTTTAATTATCTCGAAAACTGGAAGACTGCAGCAGCCCAATTAAAACAATGTAAAACTTTGATGGTTTGTCCAACCAACATGCGACAGGAACTGACCAATTTCATCAACCGTGAAGTTAAAGCAGCAAAAGCGGGAAAAGAAGCCATCATAACACTCAAAGTAAACTCTTTGAGTGATGCCATGCTGATTGATAAATTGTATGCAGCTGCAGCAGCGGGTGTTGAGATCAGATTGATCGTGCGCGGTATTTTTTGTGCAGTCATTGACCATAAAAAATTCAAACAACCGATACGCGCAGTTAGTATTGTAGATGAATACTTGGAACATGCCAGGGTGCTGATTTTTCACAATGGAGGTCAGGAAAAGATTTATATATCCAGCGCAGACTGGATGGTTAGAAATCTTGATCATCGTATCGAAGCCGCTGTGCCCATTACAGATCCACATATCCGCGAAGAATTGAAACAGATTATCCACATTCAATTAAGAGATAATGTAAAAGCGCGTATCCTCGACAAAGAATTAAAGAACAACTATGTACCTTCCGCAGGTAAAAAAAGGGTTCGTTCTCAGATCGAAACCTATCAATACCTACACCGAAAAAACATAGTACCTATTGAGGCTGGCCGCAATTGATATTGGAAGTAATGCTGCACGCTTACTCATCTCTGAAGTAAGTCATGATGCAGAAGGCAAACCGCGTTTCAATAAACTGAATCTGGTTCGTGTACCCTTACGCCTCGGTTTTGATGTGTTTGAAAAAGGAGAAATCTCCAAAGAAAAAAGAGGAATGGTATTACAAACCATGAAAGCTTATGGACATCTCATCAATGCCTATGGAGTTCAACATACCATTGCTTGTGCCACCAGTGCCATGCGTGATGCACGTAATAGTTCGGACCTCATTAGGAAAATTAGACTAGAAACCGGACTTGAAATTGAGATCATTAGTGGAGATCTTGAAGCCTCAATCATCTATGAAAATCATGTTGCAGAAAATATGGATACCGATCATAGCTATCTGTACATTGATGTTGGTGGTGGTAGTACCGAGCTTACTTTTTTTGCAGAAGACAGGCTGGTATTCAAGCAGTCATTCAATATTGGCACCATACGCTTACTGAAAGATATGGTAGAAGACCATCATTGGAATGAGATGAAGGATATCATCAAAAACAAAACCAAAGGATATAAAAAAATAGTAGCCATAGGTACCGGTGGAAATATCAATAAGGTTTTTTCACTGAGTAAGAAAAAAGACGGTAAACCTTTGCCGATTGAGCTATTGAAAGATTACTATAAAGAAATTTCAAGCTTTTCGCTGGAAGACAGAATCAATATTTACAAATTGCGTGAAGATCGTGCCGATGTAATTGTACCAGCGTTACAGATCTATATCAATGTGATGCGTTGGGCAGATGCAGATGAGATTTATGTACCTAAAATAGGGTTGGCCGACGGACTCATTCAACACCTCTACTCTGAATTAACCTTGCAACAACAGTAATTCGTCTTTTTAAGATTGTGGCAATCCTAAAATCTGCCTACTTTGCAGCGTACCCGGCTTATCATCTGATTTAAAAAATACATGCATGTCTATTCATAAAGAAGTCAAAAAAATAACTACCAATACCCTGCTGAAAATGAAAGCTGCAGGTGAAAAGGTTTCCATGATCACCGCCTATGATTATTCTTTTGCCCGCTTGTTTGATGAAGCCGGTATTGACGTAGTGCTGGTTGGGGATAGTGCCAGTAATGTAATGGCCGGACATGAAACCACAGTTCCCATTACATTGGAACAAATGATCTACCATGCACAATGTGTGGTGAGAGGTATCGACCGATCGTTGGTAGTGGTGGATCTGCCCTTTGGCTCTTACCAATCTAATTCAGATATCGCATTGGCATCTGCTATTCGAATCATGAAAGAAAGTGGTGCCCATTCCATTAAACTGGAGGGGGGCTCAGAAGTGGTGGAAAGTATTCAAAGAATTGTTTCAGCAGGTATTCCGGTGATGGGACATCTCGGATTAACGCCGCAATCGATTTATAAATTCGGCACTTATAATGTACGCGCCAAAGAAAATGAAGAAGCTGAAAAGTTGAGGAAAGATGCCAAGTTATTGGAAGAAGCAGGCTGTTATGCAATTGTTTTGGAAAAAATACCCGCAGTATTGGCGGCAGAAGTCAGTCAATCCTTGTCTATCCCCACCATTGGTATCGGAGCCGGTGCCGGGTGCAATGGACAGGTGTTGGTTATGCACGATATGCTGGGGATTAACAACACATTCAAACCTCGTTTTTTAAGGCAATATTTGAATTTACAAGAACAGATACAAGAGGCGGTTGAACAATACATAAAAGATGTAAAATCAGGGAATTTCCCATCGGAAAAGGAGTCTTATTAAATCTTTACCGATGAAGACCCTCTTTTCGCCCATAATCATTTTTTATATTCATTGAGAAAAATAAATTTGAATAAATACCTATGTTTCGATTCACTACCATATTTCTACATTTTCTGTTGCTGAGTGTGACTGAGGCATCTGATGTACTGGCAAATAACGCTTGTGACACTTTACCTTATAAACATACCACTAATGGTGAACTGGATGACTGGGATCCTGCATCATTTGATATTCATGAACTTTCCGGTATTCGATTCGCTACAGAGAATGACAAGGAAAAGTTGTACATAGCTATGTATATCATTGATCAATCCGTACAAAAGAGAATTGCTCAAGCCGGTATGCAAGTAATGATTGATGTAAAAGGGAAAAAAAGAGAATCCACTTACATAGAATTCCCTGTGAAAAAAGATCCATTATCTGAGATGCCTGCTCCGGATTTACAAGCTCAAAATCAATCCTTTACTGAACGTTTAGCCGCCAGTATGTTATTCCTTAAGAAAAAGGGATTTAAAGATCAGTTGCAGGATATAGAAATGGAGCTTGCAGGAAGAGCATCTGATATCATGTTATCATTCGGATGGGATGAAAGAAATGTGCTTTATATTGAGTATGAAATTCCACTTAAAAGGATAGCAGCAGTGGAAAATTTAGTGGGTAAAGAAATTACCGTTGGATTTAAATTAAACGCACAAGAATCGCTACCGCTACCACCCAAACCTGTAACACCTATTGGATCATTCAGCGCCAGATTGGTAGCTGTTCCAGCAGGAAGTGGTCCTCCTGCGAGTAGGACAACTAGTACTCAAAATGCCAACCCAGCTCCAGCTAATAAGATATTGCAACCACAACAGTTGTTTTGGATGAAACATGTACTCAATTAAAATTATCAACACTATCATTAATCTCATCTTTTGAAAAACGATAAAAAAATAATTACGGTCTTCACGCATATGGTGGCATGGGCTTGTTTTTTCTTTGTGCCCTATCTGGTGTTTTTTCCGCGTTTGAGAGAATTCAGCATGAGCGATAATATGCTGGCTACCATCATTTGTAACAATGTTTTTATCGTTCTATTTTATTATTTCAATACACAGGTACTGGTACCCAAATTGTTGATCAATAAAAGATGGGGATGGTATATTCTTTCCATTGCCGCGTGTTTAGCAGCCTTTCTGTTTTTACCAAAAGAAATCGCCAATTTTCTTGTTGAACCTGAATTCATTCGTCAGAATAATGAGTTCATCAGAAACCCTGAGTTTAAAGGTACTCCTAAACTTACTAGGGCTCCTCGAAGAGTCAGACCCATTGCAGACCCCTATAATACAGTACTATTTCTATTGGTATTTGCTTTTGGAACCTGTATCTCGGTTACACAGCGGTGGTTAAAGACAGAGCAAACCAAAAAAGAAACAGAAAATGAAAAATTGAATACTGAGCTTTCGTTTCTGAAATCACAGGTCAACCCACATTTCTTTTTTAATACACTCAATAATATCTATTCCCTGGCAGTGGTAAGAAGTGAAAAAACAGCTCCCGCTGTGATGAAGCTTTCATCAATCATGCGTTATATTCTTACAGAAACAGAACGAGATCTGGTACCCTTGAATAATGAAGTAGACTTCATCCATAACTTTATTGAATTACAGCAGGTAAGACTAACAGATAAAGTCACCTTACATTTTTCCGCCAAGGGCGATATCGATACAATACTGATCGCGCCATTGATGTTTATTCCATTTGTTGAAAATGCTTTCAAGTATGGAGTGAGTACGAAAGAAGTATCAAAAATTGATATCTCTATTGATACCAAAGACAATATCATTTATTTTTCAGCCACCAATAATATTGTTGCAACAGATAACAATCTTATGGAGAATACAGGCATTGGTATCAACAATGTTAAAAGAAGACTTGAACTGATGTATCCAGAGCGCCATAAACTGAGCACAACAATTGAAAACAACATTTACATTGTAAAATTGGAAATCACAACATGATACATTGTATTGCCATAGATGATGAGCCACTAGCCTTACAACTGGTTCAGGAATACTGCGCGAAGATTTCTTTTCTGAAATTGGAAAAGACTTTTACCAATACAGATGAAGCCATTGCTTACATGCAATCGAATACCGTTGATCTTTTGTTTCTCGATATTCAAATGCCCGATATTACCGGCATTCAGTTTTATAAAGGTTTATCTGAAAAACCTCCGGTTATTTTTACCACTGCATACAAAGATTTTGCAGTAGAAGGTTTTAATGTGGATGCTGTAGATTATCTGCTCAAACCCTTTGAATATGATCGCTTTTTGAAAGCCTGTTATAAAGCCAAAGAATACATTGAGTTTCTTAGCTCCCAGGAAGTACAACTCAATTCACTGTTCATCAAAGTGAATTATGAGATCATGAAGATCAATCTGAAGGATATTGATCTGATTGAAGCGCTAGACGACTATATTAAGATCTATATCAAACCCAATCCCGTACTCACATTAATGACATTAAAGAGTATCCAAGAAAAATTACCTCCCCGGGACTTTGTAAGAATACATCGTTCTTTCATTATCCCGATTGCTAAAATTGAAAAATTCAGTAAGTCCAAAGTATGGATCGCCGGTAAAGAAATACCTATTGGAAGCAGCTACAGCAGTGTGTATGATCAATTACTGGAAATTTCTAAAACAAAATAGCCATTCCCCGATTTTGACCCACTCCTCACCTATCAATCGACAGGAAAAATCAACAAAAAGATAGTTTTACTCTGTAAATGCTGAAAGGCGTTTCATGCAGGGTTTTAGATAATAAAGTATCACACAGTTGGTCTCAACATAGTGATACTTTTTTTATGTCAGTTATTCTCTTCAGGTGCTCTTTTTTGAATCCATTACCTTTACAGCAAATTTTAACCTGCATGGATTTTTTAGCACAATTAGGCATTCAGTCTGTCAATCCCGGCGCTTCTACCGGAACCCAATGGATAGATAGTAAAGCAACAGTCATAAGTTCTTCCTCTCCGGTTGATGGTAAATTGATTGGCACCGTTCAATCAACCGATGAAACTACTTATCAGCGTATCGTACAACAATCTGCCCAAGCATTTGAAGATTGGCGTCAATGGCCGGCACCCAAAAGGGGCGAAATCGTTCGTCAGGTTGGTGAAGCTTTAAGAACTTATAAAGAGCCATTAGGGAAATTGGTGAGTTATGAAATGGGTAAAAGTTTGCAAGAAGGATACGGTGAAGTTCAGGAGATGATCGATATCTGTGATTTTGCTGTGGGATTATCCAGACAATTACATGGCTTAACCATGCACAGTGAAAGACCCAAGCACCGCATGTACGAACAATGGCATCCTTTGGGTATCACCGGTATTATTTCGGCCTTTAACTTTCCTGTTGCGGTATGGAGCTGGAATGCTGCACTGGCATGGATCTGTGGCAATACTACCATCTGGAAGCCCAGTGAAAAAACACCACTCTGCGCCATTGCCGTGCAAAATATAGTTGCAGACGTCTTCAAAAAAAATCAGGTACCGGAAGGTGTGAATTGCTTGGTACAGGGCGCTCGTGAAGTAGGTGAATGGATGAGCAATGACAACCGTATTCCATTGATCTCGGCAACAGGTTCTACCAGAATGGGTAAAATCGTTGCTGCAACCGTAGCCGCTAGATTAGGAAAAACGATTCTGGAACTAGGGGGTAATAATGCCATCATCATTTCTAAAGAAGCAGATCTGGATATGGCATTGATCGGTTGTGTATTTGGAGCGGTAGGTACTGCCGGACAAAGATGTACTACCACACGCAGACTGATCATCCATGAATCAGTATATGAAACTTTTAAAGCGAAATTGGTAAAGGCTTATGGACAATTGAGAATTGGCGATCCATTGAATACCAAAAATCATGTAGGTCCATTGATCGATCGAGATGCCGTACAGTTGTATTTGAAATCGATAGAAGACTGCAAACAACAGGGTGGCAAATTCATTGTAGAAGCAGGAGTATTGGAGGGCGCGGGATATGAAAGTGGTTGTTATGTAAAACCCTGTATTGCTGAAGCTGAAAATCATTTTCCCGTAGTACAACATGAAACATTTGCACCGATATTATACCTTATGAAATACCGTGATCTGGATGAGGCCATTGCTTTACAGAATGGTGTGCCACAGGGGCTTTCATCTGCTATCATGACATTGAATATGCGTGAGGCTGAACAATTCCTTTCTCATGGAGGAAGTGATTGTGGAATTGCGAACGTAAATATTGGTACAAGTGGTGCAGAGATCGGTGGTGCATTTGGTGGTGAAAAAGAAACCGGTGGTGGAAGAGAAAGTGGTAGTGATGCTTGGAAAGCTTATATGCGTCGTCAAACCAATACCATCAACTGGAGTACACAATTACCTTTAGCTCAAGGCATTCAATTTGATTTATCTTAAACCACTATGCATATCTCCGTATCAGATGCCATCAACCTATTAAGCAGAACACCCCAAGTATTGGAGGATCTGTTGCATGGTATCCCTGACTCACTTCTTCATGCCAATGAAGGCGGTGACAGTTGGAGTCCATATGATGTGGTAGGGCATCTGATACATGGAGAGAAAACAGACTGGATACCCAGGATGAAGATTTGTTTATCTGATGATGACCATAAAACCTTCACCCCTTTTGATCGCTTTGCTCAATTTGAAGACAGCAAAGGGAAATTACTTCCCGAGCTCTTACAAACATTTCGCAATCTTCGTGAAGAGAATCTAGCCACCCTTCAAAACTTCCATCTCAGTTCCGAAGATTTTAAAAGAACTGCTATACACCCTGCTTTTGGAACAGTAACACTGCAACAGCTATTGGCTACCTGGGTGGTACATGATCAGAATCATATTTATCAGATCACCAGAACCATTTCGCACCAATACAGGGATGAGACAGGACCTTGGAGAGCTTATTTGAGAATTATTGAATAAGTACTAAACCTCGCTGAAGATCAATTGTAATAATCAAGAACCTTTGTCAAGAAAATATGGTATTAAAAACCAAAGCAATCATTGAGGAATCGAATGGCTTGACATTTATTGCTATTGGTACATCCATGGCTCAAAAGTTTGTCAAAAAAGGAATCAAGCGATGTATTTGCATCCTCAATGGGAAATCGAGTCTGCATGTTGCACTACAATCCAGAAAAGAAGAAAGGTATTTCATTTATATCAGTAAGCATGTATTAAAAGAATTGAGCCTGAAAAAAGGAATGATAGTACAAATGGAACTAAAAGAGGATGAGAGTCAGTTCCAATTTGAAGAAGCGGCAGAATGGAATGAAGTACTTGCAACAGATCCTATTGCCAAAGACGTGTTTGATCAATTAACCCCGGGTAATCAGCGAAGTATTTTGTATTTAATTACCCGCGTTAAATCATCTGAAAAAAGAATCGAAAGATCACTCCATATCGCTGAACAGCTCAAAAGAGGTATTCATAGCGCTGCTAAACTGATGAAGAAATAAATCTCCATTGATCTTTAAAATTGTTAAGGAAAACTAAAAAAAGAAAACTTACTGATTGAGCTCCCCTTTTACCCCGCCAAGATTTTCCTAAATCATGTGTCAGCGGTTAATTTTTCATTATCATTACGGAAATTTGTGCTGATCGTTAAACTATACATTCGATGCTTCGCGGGATTCTCAGCTTATTAGCCATACCATTTTCTGTGCTGGTTCTTCATGCACAACAGGTTCCTAAGACCTGGTTTCACCTGGACTATCATAGAGATTCATTCTACGGAATCAGTTTATACAAAGCCTACGATTTTTTAAAAGAGCGCAATAAAAAAAGTGAACCTATCATTGTTGCGGTACTTGACTCAGGTATTGATACTACCCATGAAGACCTGAAGTCGGTACTTTGGCGTAACCCAAAAGAAATTCCGGGAAATAATAAAGATGATGATGGTAATGGATATGTAGATGATGTGTATGGATGGAATTTCTTAGGTAATAAAGACGGTAGAAACATTAAAAAAGCATCCGACGAACGTTCAAGAGTTTTTCACAGATGGAAGGATCAGTTTTCAAATAAAAATCTGAATCCGGAAGAAATGACACAGCAACAGCGTGAGCAATTCTTTATCTGGAAAAAAGCTTTGAACCAGATGAATTTTAGTCACGAGGAGCAAATGGAATTAATATTTGTTGAGGTAACAGCCAAGGCATTAAAAAAGCATGACAAAATCCTACGTCAGGAAATGGGATGTGAGGAATATACTTGTGAGAAGCTAGAAAAATTTCAGCCGATCAGCAAAATGGGGAAAGAAGCGAAATTGGGCTTTCTTACCTGTATGAAAATGATTGGATTGGATGCAGAAGAAAAGAATACTGTTTTATTATCTCAATTAGAGGAATACATTGATGGCAAGAAAACGGCTTTTGAATCGAAAGAAAAAGCACCTCGTGATTATCGTGCAGAGATCATTGGAGATAATTATTACAGTTTAAGTGATCGCTTTTATGGCAATGGTGATGTGATGGGACCCAACCCTGATCACGGTACGCATGTAAGTGGATTGATCGCCGCTCAGCGAAACAACGGTATCGGTATTGATGGTGTGGCAGACAATGTTCGCATCATGATGTTACGTGTGGTACCGGATGGAGATGAATACGATAAAGATGTGGCACTCGCCATTCGTTATGCAGTTGATCATGGTGCCAAAGTCATCAATATGAGTTTTGGCAAATCATTCTCCCCTGAAAAGAATTGGGTTGACAGTGCCATTCATTATGCAGAGCAGAAAGATGTACTGGTATTACATTCATCCGGTAATGATGGCGATAATATTGATGAAAAAGATGTGTTCCCAAATCCATGGTTACAACAGTGGAATACACTGGCCAGCAATTATATTACAGTAGGTGCGAGTAGCGATCCAAAAATTAGCGGCAGTATCAGTGCCGAGTTTAGTAATTATGGCAAACAGAAAGTGGATTTGTTTGCACCGGGTGTCAAAATTTATTCTACGATGCCGGGAGGCAACAAATACGGTAATCAGCAGGGTACCAGTATGGCCACTCCGATTGTTAGCGGTATAGCAGCTATGATACGGTCCTATTATCCACAGTTAACTGCTGCTCAAGTAAAACAGATTATCGAAAAATCAGTACTGATTCCTGAATCATCTGCGTATTGTTTCCGTCCGGGTGAGAAAGCCACCATTGTGCCTTTCACTGAATTATCAAGAACCGGAGGTATTGTAAATGCTTACAATGCAATGGTGACTGCGGAACAATGGATTCAGCAAGCGAATAAGCCGACTACAGAAACCAAGATCACCAACGTTAAGAAGAATAAGTCATACTAATTATTTATGAGTAGACCACAAGCCGGTGAGTACAACTCATTTTTTGAGCGATACATCAACCAAACCAAAGCACAAAATGCACATGCATTACTGGAAGAGTTAACCGCAGTACTTGAAAATTTTTATACGGGTTTACCCGAATCAAAAGCAGACTATGCTTATGCACCGGGTAAATGGACTTTGAAGGAAGTATTACAACATGTGACAGATACGGAGAGAATCTTTAGTTATCGTTTATTAAGAATTGCCAGAAAAGATGCTACTCCACTCCCTCCTTTTGAAGAAAATGATTATGTAGTGAATGCGGATGCCAACAAAAGAAGTTTTGATGCCATCAAACAAGAATTTTTAGCAGTAAGAAAATCCAGCAACCTGCTGATTGAATCACTTACAGAAGCACAATTAAATCATAGAGGTATTGTAAGCGGTACTGAAACTTCAGCCAATGCAATTGCTTTTATACTATTTGGACACTTGATGCATCATAAGGGGGTGATTGAGGAGAGATATTTGTAGGTAGCTTATGGTTCATGGCTTATGGTCCATAACCCATAGTAGAAGAAAGATCCACTTTAAATAAGAAGAGGCTGTATCAAAAATCTGATACAGCCTCTTTTAATTCATATCTGCGATCATTATTTAGCAAACAAATGAATCGCCAGTTGTACATCTTTAGCAGGACCATTGTACAAAATACCTAATGCAGTTCTGTCTACACTGAAATAAGCCTGACCAAACAGACCTTTTTCACTTGCACTGCGGATATTTGCATTGAATTTCACAGCAACAGTAGCGCCTTTGATATTCAGGTTACCATTGATTTCACAAGTACCTTCTCCGGTATAGTTTACACCTGTAATCGTGTAGGTAGCTTCACTAAACTTAGCTACATCAAAAAAGTCTGCAGACTTCAGGTGACCGGCTAATCTGTCTCCGGCTCCATCTGTTACTTTCAGGTTCGCCAGATCAATTACGAAACTACCACCTGTCAATTTACCATTCTCTACCTGTACTTGTCCACTTTTCACAGTGAAAGAACCGGTATGATAGTCGCCAGCTTTAGAACCGATCCAGTCAACACGGCTCTTATCAGCAACGACATTCAGTGTGATAGGTGCTTTTTTGTTTTCACCCGTAAAAGAAGAAAGACCGATCAATAATACGGCACTCATCAAGGTCAAAAATGCTTTTTTCATAATGTTTTTTGTTTTTACAGTTTTTGTAAGCATCGTAAAATTAGGGGAATTAATGTTACAACAATAAAATTTCGGCTTAAATCTGAATGCCTGATTCTCTTATCTTCGCAAAAATTTTTCCCGTATGAATCTTCACGAATATCAAGCCAAGGAATTGCTGAAAAAATACAATGTACCGGTGCAGGAAGGCATTGCGGTAGACACAGTAATGGCAGCCGAAGAGGCGTATCGCCAGATTAAGACCCAAACCGGTAATAATTTTGCTGTTATAAAGGCTCAAATCCATGCCGGCGGACGTGGTAAGGGTAAAATTGAGGGTACAGAACAGCGTGGTGTGGCCGTGGCTAAGAGTGTGGAAGATGTGGCTACCATCGCTAAAAATATTCTGGGTGGTACCTTGGTGACCATCCAAACCGGTCCAAGCGGTAAAAAAGTAAACAAGATCCTGATTGCTCAGGATGTGTATTATCCCGGTCCTAATCCAGTAAAAGAATTCTACCTATCAATCCTGCTTGATCGTGCCAAGGGCATGAACGTGATCATGTATAGCACTGAGGGAGGTATGGATATTGAAGAAGTAGCGCATAACACCCCAGATAAAATCTTTAAAGAGTGGGTTCACCCGGGTGGTGGTTTACAAGGTTTCCAGGCGCGTAAGATCGCTTTCAACCTGGGTCTGAGCGGGGAAGCTTTCAAAAACTGCGTGAAATTTGTCACCAACCTGTACAATGCCTATGTTGGATTGGATTGCGGCATGTTAGAGATCAATCCATTGTTCAAGACCAGTGATGAAAAGATCATTGCAGTAGACTGTAAAATGAATATTGATGACAACGCTTTGATGCGTCATGCAGATACTGCTGCTTTACGCGATGTATCAGAAGAAGATCCTACTGAAGTAGAAGCCGGACAATACAACCTGAACTTTGTGAAACTGGATGGTAATGTAGGATGTATGGTAAACGGTGCCGGTTTGGCGATGGCTACCATGGACATGATCAAGTTGAGTGGCGGTGAGCCGGCCAACTTCCTGGACGTTGGAGGTACTGCAAACGCTCAAACAGTAGAAGCCGGATTCCGTATCATTATGAAAGATCCGAATGTAAAAGCTATTCTGATCAACATCTTTGGTGGTATCGTTCGTTGTGATCGTGTTGCTGCCGGGGTGATTGAAGCTTATAACAAATTGGGCAATATTGAAATTCCTATCATCGTAAGATTACAAGGTACCAATGCCGTTGAAGCAAAGAAACTGATCGATGAAAGTGGATTGAAAGTACAATCTGCGATCGAACTCAGCGAAGCTGCTGATCTGGTGAAGAAAGCGGTTGCTTAATTAAAACTTTGAAAATTCAAAAGCTCCGGAAAAGCCGGGGCTTTTTTTTGCTGCAAGCTGCACGCTACACGCTGCAAGTGATCATAAAACCTTGAAGCTTGTAGCGTGTGGCTTGTGGCGTGCAGCTTCTAGCTTATAGCCGAAAGCCTTTTACGACTCTGAATAGATCATTTTAACTTCCATCACTGCGCTGAATGAATAACGCAGTCCGGTTGCCACTTCTACACATTCATATCTTTTTCTTCTTAGCTTACCTCGTCTGAAAACCCGCCCATTATCCATCTGAAATAGTTGTCCTTCAGCAATATCAGCCACATGTGCATAGCCAACCCTTTGTTGCTTATTGTACTTACGAAGAACCAATAACAAAGCGGTTTCACCATTCGCGGTAGCTGCAGGGTTCATCACCGAATTATGTAGTGCCTGTTCAATATCTTCCGGAAAAACACCTAATTGAATAAAGTGCAACAACAATTTTGCATAACAGGTCTTCCATTCTTTTCCATGTGCTTCTACCCTATTACGATATTGCTCAAACGTAAGCAGATGTGCCAATTCATGTAAGAGTGTAATGAGAAATTCATAAGGATTCAAATCACCGTTAACAGTGATGCGATGGTTCTTTCCAGCGAATGCATGGCGATAATCGCCTAGTACCGATTTTCTTTTCCGCGTAATAGTGAGGTGTACACGATACTGTTTGATATATGCTACTACTTCCTCAAAACTCCCTTCCGGAAGAAAAGAGGACAATGCCTGCATAGGATGTTCAGATACGGGCATTCTTTTTGGGGTTCTGCCTTAAGAATAAACGAACTTCCATCCAGGTATACACTACGTATAAACCGAGGGCCGCATAGATGGAGTACACACTTTTATCTTTTCCTACGATAGATAAATAAATAAGTAAAGCCGCCGCAAAACCAATTAGTTTTAACCCCATGCCTGCCATTACAGCTCTCACAATAGCATTGGGATTGGGATTTTTGGAAGCATTCAATTGCAATAATAAACCTATCAAGGAAAACACGAATAATAGAATATTTGCAACAATCAATACATCCTGTTGCATGCCCCATGCAGCAATTTGTTTATCGCCCACAACGGTGAGTGCATTGATGATCAAAAAAAATAAAACAAGTGGTCGGATTTTTTTTCCCATAATCATTTCTTTGATGTACCTGATGTATCGCTGATCAGTTTGATCAGTGTACCCAACAATGCCAGCAAGGGCAAAAGCCAGATGAATACAGGTTTTGAAAAGCTAAAATATTGATCTGCCCACTTTCCGCCATATATGGTTATACACAATAGCACGATGAGCTGTGTGGCTAGTGAAGCATAGGTTAGTAAGTTTTTATCAGGACGTTGATCAGATGACATTATTCGCTCGATATATCGGTCTTGGGAATGGCCAAGGAAATAGTATCTAGTTGAGAGGGTGTATCCCCTGCCAACACTTTTTTAACCCCATCAATATATTGTTCTTTATACCGTATGGCTTGCTCAAGAGAATCTGTTCTCATTTTCAGCATTTGAAGTGCTGCCCTGCTTTCTCTCGTTCCATAACCCGGTATATAATATTTTAAAGGCGAAAAGGCGATCAAGGCGATGGTGAGTCCAACCAGTAACACAAATATGGTACTCATCCCGATGTATACACTGAGGCGTGATAATCTGAAAGTCACTACTTCTTCATACGTATCATCATTCATTACTACGAGACGATAGTTATTTCTGATGCGTTTGAGATTATTATTACTATCGGAGTTGGCCATAGACTAAAATCAGGTTAAAGGTAATGATGAATTGGGTTTTCACAGCCGCCGAAAGGGAAATAACTGTATTTTTAGAGTGTTTTTATGCAGATACACCAGCGAATAAGATTTTCCGGGATGATTTTACGTTCTATACTACCATGCTTGTCAGTGATTTTTCTGTTTTTCACCGGAAAAAGCATTGCACAGCCTTATACCACCATCGAGCTCAAAAAGGAAAAACCTTATGAGAATCGAACTTTGCCATCCGAAAAATCGGGCAATAAAAAATTTACACTTCCCAAAAGGATCTATAACAATACAGTTACCCATTTCAACTATTATTTCAATGCCAACCAGCGCATGAATGAGATTGTAGAAAGGGCTACTGAATCGCATCGGGATGATTATACCCAACTCCTATCTTTTTACGATTATGAACTTGAAACAACCGCCCAGGATCAAATTGATACCGTACTGTATAAATGTACTGCTGGTATCTTATTGCATGATCTGAGAAGTGATTGGGTTGACAACCTCTATCTGCTGATGGGTAAAGCCTATCTCTTCAGAAAAGATTTTGACTCTGCATTGCATGTATTTCAATACATCAATTATGCATTTGCACCAAAAGACGATGGGTATGATGTGCCCATAGGAAGTAATGTAAGTAATGCCGGAGGTGTTTTTTCCATTTCTACCAATGAAAAAAGAAATCTATGGAAGAAAATAACCACCACCCTTCCCAGCAGGAATGAAAGTTTTCTCTGGATGGTTCGTACCTATATTGAACAAGATAAAATAGCAGAAGCTTCCGGTTTGGTTGCATTACTAAGAAGTGATGCGCTTTTCCCAGCCCGTCTACAGCCTGAACTTGATGAAGCTAGTGCTTATCTATTCTATAAACTCAATGCCTACGACAGTGCTGCATTTTATTTGACTCGTTCTTTGAAAAAAGGAAATAACCAACTGAATAAGGCTAGAACTTATTACTTGGCTGCACAACTGTATGAAAAGGCTAATAGAAATGCTGATGCCATCAAAAATTTCACTGAAGCCATTCGAAATGCACAAGATCCGTTTATGGAAGTGTATGCAAGATTGAATATTGCAGCATTGGCTACCGGAGAAAAAGACAATGCCCTTCAGGAAAATCTGAATGAGTTATTGAAAATGGCAAAAAAAGATAAGTATGATGTGTATCGTGACATCATTTACTATGCTGCCGCTAAATTGGAACTGAGCAGAAAAGCTTATCCTGCCGCACAACAATGGTTACTGAAAAGTGTTGCGTACAGTAGTGATAACCCCATTCAAAAACAGAAAAGCTTTTTGTTATTGGGTGATTTGAATTATGATCGAAAATCATATAGTCAATCTTTTCGTTTTTACGACAGCGTTGAAGCCAGACTTTTACCGGATGATGAGCAAGCAAGAATCGAAACACGTAAACCTGCACTACAACTCATCAGCATCAATGAAGAAAATATTCATCGGGAAGATAGTGTTCAAAAGATAGCAACCTTGCCTGAAAATGCCCGAACAGATTTTCTCAAAAAACTACTCAGACAAATCAGGAAAGAAAGAGGCATCAAAGAAACAGAAGAGCCTTCTTTCGGAGCAGATCTTGTGGCTGATTCTAAAAACACCGGCGATCTATTTGGGACGAACAATGCAGATTTTTATTTCCTGAATAGCAACTTAAAAAGTCGAGGCTTTAGTGAGTTTGGTAAAAGATGGGGCAATAGACCGAATGTAGATAACTGGAGAAGACAATCAGCCCTTGATAAAATTATTACCACACAACAAACACAGGCTTCAGTAGCACAGGATGGAAAAGCCGATCCCAAAAAAGAAGAACTTAGCCTGGAATCTCTGATGAATGCCATTCCGCTGACACAGGAACAAATGGAACTCTCGAATACCATTATTATTCGTGCTTTATTGGATAATGGCAATATTTTTCAACAACAATTATATGATTATGCTTCAGCCATTGAAGTGTATGAAGAATTATTGAGAAGATTCCCTCAATCAGCTGAGGCTGAAGAAACCAGTTTTTTACTGTTACAGTGTTATCGCAAAACCAATAACCTGAAAGCAGCTGACTCATTATCCCAGGTATTCAATCGCCAATATGCTGATAGTAAGTTTTTGTATGGCAATACAATCAGTAATCAACAACAGGATCCGAAAGAAAAATTATATACCAATATTTACAACCTCTTTATTGAAGGAAAATTTGATGATGCCATCAAAGCCAAAAAACAGGCTGAGCAATCCCTGAGTAGTTCTGCTTGGACACCACAACTCTTGTACATCGAGTCTATCTATTATGTAAAAGAGCGTAAGGATAGTACTGCAGTGAATCGATTGGAACAACTCATCAATAATTTCCCGACATCACCACTGGCAGAAAAAGCCAGTACAATGATTGATGTAATCAAAAGAAGAAGTGAAATTGAAAGCTACTTGTCTGAACTGAGTATTGAAAAACCCGTGGAAACAGTTACACGTTCTGTTGATCTAACCGGACCTGCCAATGTGATCTCTACAACTCCACAACGAAAAGATAGTTCCGCATCTGTACCAGCCATCAAAAACTTGAAACAACCACCGGGTGTGAATATTACTAATGCTGTACAATCTCCGGTACAAACTATTGAACTGGATTATGAGTTCATTGCTACCGACACCCAATATGCAGTGGTTGTGCTCAATAAAGTTGACGGCATGTTTGTAGGTGAAGCCAGAAATGCCTTCAATAGGTTTAATCAGGAAAGATATTTCAATCGTAGATTGAGCATCACCACAGAACCGGTGGTTCCTGAAATCCAGTTTTTATTGATCGGTCCATTCAAAGATGCCAGTGAGGCGGTGAGTTATACAGATGTTGTGAAGCCTTTAGCGGCTAACCGTATCCTACCTTGGTTGAGTGCCGACAAATATGGCTTTTTGATTATCAGTCCGGCCAATTTAAGGATACTTCAAACTAAAAAAGATGCGGGTGCTTATCGAGCATTTCTGCAAAAAATATTACCTGATAAATTTTAACGACCCTAAAGAGGAGCTTCACCAACTCTTCTTTAGCTTTACGATCTGTTATTAGTAACCATTTATTACTGATTATGTCAAAATCTGTTCGCATTTTCTGGCGCATTTTTTTCTGGACACTGGGTGGAGGAATTGTATTCCTACTAATGATCAATTTCGGTCTTTTAGGAAGAATGCCCTCCATCAATGATATTGAGAATCCAACTGCCTCTTTGGCCAGTCAGGTATATGCACAAGATGGTACGCTGATGGGAAAATATTATCTCGAAGATCGTATCAATGTACAATACAAAGACATCAGCAAACATGTGGTGAATGCATTGGTGGCTACTGAAGATGAACGTTTTTATGACCACAGTGGTATTGATCCGCGTTCGTTGGGTAGGGCTTTGATCTTTCTGGGTAGAGAAGGTGGTGCGAGTACCATCACTATGCAAACAGCCAAAAATTTATTTACAGACAACTGGGGTACCCGTAATATTTTTCTTCGCATCATTCAGAAAATAAAAGAATCGGTGATTGCGGTGAAACTGGAACGCAATTTTACCAAGGAAGAGATCATTACCATCTATTTGAATACGGTTGCTTTTGGTGATAATGTTTTTGGTATTCGCAATGCCGCTAAAACATTTTTCCAAAAGGAACCTGATCGATTGAATATTGAAGAGTCGGCTGTTTTGATCGGTATGCTGAAAGGTGCCACAATCTATAATCCCAGACGAAACCCGAAACTGGCATTGGATAGAAGAAATACGGTGATCAATCAAATGGTTCGTAATGAGTACCTGACCGAAGCAGAAGCCGCTATCCTGAAAAGAAAGCCGATTGAACTGAACTACAAAAAATTGGATGAAACAGCAGGTCTTGGCCCCTACTTCAGAATGATATTGGGTGAGGAAATGAAGAAATGGTGTAAGGAAAACAAAAAAAGTAATGGTGATAATTATAATCTGTACCGTGATGGCTTGAAAATTTATACCACCATCAATCCTAGGATGCAACAATATGCCGAAGAAGCAGTTGCCAAGCATATGAACTATATGCAAAAGCTTTTCAATACACAAGCGAATATCCGAAACGGAAGTATTTGGAAAGGATATGAGAATGTATTGGAAACAGCCATGAAACAAAGTGATCGCTGGAAGAACTTAGACAGAGAAGGTTTGAGTGCAGAAGATATCAGAAAAACATTCTTTGAAAAAACTCCGATGCGGGTGTTTGCTTACAACAGCAATCGAGAGACGGACACAACGATGACACCCTACGATTCGATCCGTTATCACAGACAAATGTTACAAGCAGGTTTTATGGTGATGGATCCATTAACCGGTGAGATCAAAGCTTGGGTGGGTGGTATTGGATTCAAGTCATTCAAATATGACCACGTTAATTTTAATACCAAGCGTCAGGTAGGTTCTACCATGAAACCTTTGTTGTATAGTTTAGCGATTGAGGAAGCAGGATTTACACCCAACACAACTGTTTACGATGAGCAACAAAGTTTTGGTCAGTATGGCTTGGTACCTGCAACGAGCAGGTCTTGTCAGGGTGGCGCGATGCCCATGGCTTCGGCACTTGCTTTTTCCAGAAACTGTGCATCGGCTTATATCATGAAACAATTAGACAGTGAAGGTAATAATGGTGCGAAAAGACTGGTTGATTTTTTACAGCGTTGTGATTTCAAAACAAAAATTGAACCCTACCCTTCCATCGCATTGGGCTCTTGTGAAATTTCATTGTTTGAAATGATGCAAGGTTTCAGCATGTTCCCCGGCAGAGGATTTAATGTTAAACCCATGTATATCACCAGAATTGAAGATAGAAATGGAAATGTACTAGCCACATTTACACCCAAAAGAAAAGAAGTGATCAGTGAAGTAACTGCTTATTCTGTGGTGAAGATGATGCAGGGAACTGTTCAAGTGGGTACGGGTCGGGGTATCTGGGGTTATGGTATGCCTGGTGTTGAGAATGCAGGTAAGACGGGCACCACCAATGAAAATAGCGATGGTTGGTTTATGGGCTACACCCCACAACTCATGGGAGGTGCTTGGGTAGGTGCAGATGATCGTTTCATCCATTTCAATAAGGAGAGTGCCAACGGACAAGGGGGTCGCGCTGCCATGCCGATATGGGCTTATTTCTTTGCAAAAGCGGCGGCTGATCCTAATTGCGGTATTGACAAGAGTGCCACTTTTGTGAAACCGGATGTAATGAGCAACGATATTGTGATTGATTATCTCAATGACTCTACACCGATATTGGGTGGAGAAGGTGAAGATGTAGGCACCGGAAATTCTCAAGATTATGAGATTCCACAGAATATCAAACTGGAAGATATTGGTGCAGAATCAGACATTAAACCCGCCACGCCCAAAACACCTGAGAAAAAAGATACAAAAGGTAATACCCCACCCCCACCGGCAGAAAAACCAAAAGCTGTTCTACCTAAAAAACCGGGTGGAGGAAAATAGTTGAAAGAGAACCAATATGAATTCATTGAAAGTAATTGCCTTTGACGCAGATGATACTCTGTGGGTGAATGAACCCTATTTCAGAGAAACTGAAGATCGTTTTTGTGAACTATTAGAAGATTATCTGCCGCATCATTCTGTTGCGCGTGAACTATTGCATACAGAAATCAAGAATATCAGTTTGTATGGTTATGGTGTGAAAGGATTCATGTTGAGCATGATTGAAACAGCATTAGAAGTATCCAACAAAACAGTACCGGTTGACATCATTGAAAAATGTATTCAATTAGGAAAAGAATTGTTGGATAAACCCATCGTTTTATTAGAAGGTGTAGAAGAAGTATTAGATGCACTCAAAGGGAAATATAAATTGGTGGTTGCTACAAAGGGAGATTTATTGGATCAGGAAAGAAAACTGATCAAATCAGGCTTATCACATTATTTCCATCATATTGAGATCATGTCTGAAAAAAAGGAAGCAGATTATCAAAAATTGATCAAGCATCTGGATATTCCAGCTGAATCATTTATGATGCTGGGCAATTCATTGAAATCTGATGTGATTCCGGTATTGGCATTGAACGGTCATGCAGTACATATACCTTATCATACCACTTGGGCACATGAAACAGTGGATGGAGATATCAAACATCCCAACTTTAGACAAGTAGAGACGATCAAAGAAGTCTTATCTTTCCTCTGATCATGAGAACATTACTTGATATTGAGACCTGGAATCGTAAAGATCAGTTTCGTTTCTTTAGCCAATTTGAAGAGCCTTTTTTTGGTATTACGGTACAGGTTGATTGTACGGAAGCATATGCATTTGCTAAAGCCAATCACTATTCCTTTTTTTTGTATTATCTGTATCAATCATTGAAAACTGCTAATCAAATTGAGCCATTCAAATACCGAATTGTTGAGGGAAACGTATATCAATATGATGTTGTAAATGCATCCCCTACGATCAATAGACCTGACGGCACTTTTGGTTTTTCTTATATGGATTATCATCCCGACTTTACATCTTTCGCTACATCTGCTCAAATGATAATGGAAGAAGTAAGAAACAGTACCGGTTTGATCCCTGCTGTTTCAGGCGAAAATGTGATCCATTATTCATCCATCCCTTGGATCAATTTCACCAGTTTATCTCATGCCAGGAGTTTTACATTCAAAGATTCCTGTCCGAAAATTTCTTTTGGAAAAATGACGGAAGTGAATGGTAGAAAACTGATGCCCTTATCAATTCATGTACACCATGCTTTGATGGATGGATTTCATGTAGGACAATACATTGATCTGTATCAACAGCTATTAACTGAACAATCCATTTAGAGATTCTCACCTTTCAAATTAAAGTTCAAGGAGAATTGGTGAAACATTTGGCGTTGATAAAAGCCGGTAGCATATCGCACCTGTAATTTGGGTAAAAGAATTCCTGCCCCTGCAGAAAAACCATTCAAGCCATTGGTAATATTAAAACCGTTCAGTTCCTGTCTGCGTTGAAAATGATATCCGGTACTGATTTCAATTTTTTCATCAGGGAAAAATTGCGCACCCAACACAATATGATTAAAGATTTTTTGCAGTGTATTTCTTTTACTGAAATCATCTTCTCCCTCTCCTGCCCTAAAGAGTGTGTCGTTATAAAAATTATTAAACCGATGCAGTTCATGAAGTGTCAATGAAAACTGAACTGGCGCATTCTGTAATTTCTTGGTGATACCTGCCTGCAAATCAAAAGGCAGTTCTTCCTTCCGACCGCCACCATCATAAGTATTCAATTGTGTGCCGATATTTTTTACGGTTATACCTGCCTGTAATCCTTTATCCGGGTCATGATAATTCAATCCAATATCCATAGCCAATCCAGAAGAACGAAATTGACCATACCCCGAATGAATAAATTTAATCGTAGCCCCATACCACCATTTTTCTTTATGATTCCTGGAAGCCATTACCTGTACCACATAGTCGCGTGGATTGAATCGCCCTATGATATTCCCTGCAGCATCTGTTTGATCTATGCTTCCATAATTCAAATAATTGATTCCCCAGCCAATACTGGTTTTCGCTTCTTCTAAATGATACCCTGCACTGATACTATAATTACTGATTCCGGCTATGAATGCGTTAAAAGAAGTATTGACCTGACGATGCATTTCTTTTCTTAATAATGCCGGGTTATGAAAGCTCATCCCAACATCTTTACCGCCCGAAGTAATATTGATTCCGCCCAATGCAGAAAGTTGTGCAGTATTGGCTTGTTTGAGAAAGCCGAAAACAGCATTACCTCCCAGGGTTTGACCACCTGCAGAGATCGCATACACTGATAAAGTCCATAAAATAAAAATCCTATATACCACTGTATTCAAATCTACAATATGTATGGTTGCGGGTGAAATTATTGCGAGAAGGAATAGGTGTTAAAAATGAAATCCCCCATGGAGATGGGGGATCTTAACCCTTAAAACAACCAACATGAAGAAAATGTTGATGTTTAAATAACAAGACTGCCTTTGAAAAGTTCAGACAGCTATAAATTTTAATGTCATACCAATGCTATATCCACCACCTGTTGCATGGTTTTAACATAATGAAATTCCACACCTTTGATGTAGTCGCCCTCAATTTCTTTCACATCTTTTTCGTTCTGCCAGCAAAGTATAATCTCTTTTAAGCCTGATCTTTTTGCTGCCAGTACTTTTTCCTTGATTCCACCTACCGGCAATACCTGTCCACGAAGTGTGATCTCACCGGTCATCGCCAAATAAGGCTTCACTTTTCTGCCGGTAAAGGCTGAGGCCAATGAAGTGAGCATGGTGATACCGGCGCTTGGACCATCTTTCGGAACTGCCCCCTCCGGCACGTGAATATGGATGGCTTTTTTAGAAAACTCTTCCGGATCAATTCCGTATTTCCGTGCATTCGCCTGCAAATAGCTAAGTGCGGTGCTGGCACTTTCTTTCATGACATTCCCCAGGTTACCGGTAAGTTTGAGTTCCCCTTTTCCTTCCCCAAGAATGGTTTCTATGAATAAAATATCACCCCCAACATAAGTCCAGGCCAAACCAACTGCTACACCCGGCATATTGGCGGTTTTATAAATCTCATTACTGTATCTGGCTTGTCCGAGTATCTTTTCTACATCTGGTAGAGTGAGGGTAGATTTTACTTTGTTTTTTATAGCCAGTTCTTTCGCCTGGTAACGCATCAATGCCGCGAGCTGTCTGTCAAGTTCTCTTACCCCACTTTCACGGGTATAGTTCTCAATAACTTTCTCTAATACTTTATCATTGATCTTGATATTCACTTTTGCCAATCCATGGGCTTCTTTTTGCTTGGGCAGCAGGTGACGTTTAGCGATCTCTACTTTTTCCTCAACTGCATATCCACTCAGGTCAATGATTTCCAGACGGTCGCGTAGCGCCGGTTGAATATTTTGAAGATTATTGGCGGTTGCGATGAACAATACTTTGCTCAGATCATATTCAAGTTCCAAGTAGTTATCGTAGAATGTATTGTTTTGTTCCGGATCCAATACTTCCAGTAATGCGGAGGAAGGATCTCCACGAAAATCATTTCCGATCTTATCGATTTCATCCAGAATCATGACCGGGTTGGAAGACTTACATTTGCGGATATTCTGCAAAATGCGACCCGGCATGGCACCGATATAGGTTTTCCTGTGACCACGAATCTCACTCTCATCATGCATACCTCCCAAACTCAATCGAACATATTTTCTCCCAATAGCATGTGCAATGGAACGTCCCAAAGAGGTTTTACCAATACCCGGGGGACCTAAAAAGCAAAGTATCGGACTCTTCATATCACCTTTCAGCTTCAGAACGGCGAGGTATTCGAGAATACGGCTTTTGATCTTGGTCATACCATAATGATCAATATCCAGCACTTTCTGGGCATTTTTCAGATCATAATTATCATCAGTATGTTCATTCCAGGGGAGATCCAGCATTAGGTCAAGGTGATTATATACCACCGAATAGTCGGGGGTACTGGGATGCATACGCTCCAGTTTTTCGATACCTGATTTAAAAAGGGTTTTAGCAGCATCGGGCCATTTTTTGCCTTCTGCTTTTTTCTTCATCTCAGCGATCTCACGCTCATTGGTATCGCCACCCAGCTCTTCTTTGATGCTTTTGAGTTGCTGTTGAAGAAAATAATCTCTTTGTTGTTTGTCGATTTCTGTGCGTGTTTTATTGGTCACTTTATCCTTCAACTCAGCAAATTGAAGCTCACGCTGAAGGATATGGATCAGTTTTTCCGCACGTTCATGAATATCATTGATTTCTAATAAACCTTGTTTTTCTGCCAGTTCACTATTCAGGTTACTGCTTACAAAGTTGATCAGAAAAGAGGGGTTTTCTATATTCTTGAGAATAATGGATGCTTCTGTCGGTAAGTTGGGTGATAACTGAATGATTTGAGTAGCGAGGTCTTTGATACTGCTTACAATGGCATCAAAATCTTCATGAGAAGGCAGTTCATCATCTGCCAGCATCCGAATAGAAGCCCTGAAATATGGGTCTTCGGAATCCATTTTAAGCAGTTCAAATCGCTTTTTACCTTGAATGATGATGGTAGTGCCACCATCCGGCATCTTGATCAGCTTAATGATTTTTGCAATGGTACCAATGGCACAAAGGTCTTTGGGTTCGGGATCTTCGATATTGGCATCTTTCTGGGCAACCACGCCAATCAATTTATCCGATTTATAAGCTTCATTGACCGCTTTAATACTCTTATCTCTACCTACAGTTATTGGCAAAACAACACCCGGAAATAAAACGGTATTACGCAATGGAAGAATGGGCAGGGTTTCAGGAATCACGGTATCCTTGTCAAATTCACCATCTGTTTCATTGATGGGAATAATGGGCATGAAATCAGTCTCGTCTTCCGCTCTAAAAAAAAGTTTCTCTTTCAACATAAATAATGAATCAATCTTAAGTCATAATGTCACATAAACCACCACCGGTTCATGCAAGCTAAGTCGGCAAAAATAAGTCAATATTGGTGCCATGAAGGATAAAAGAGTGCGACTGGTACAAACTGTCGCAAAAAAAATCTCCCACCAGAGGCGGGAGACTTTTTATTCCGCCTTAGGCGGAAAAAGCTTCTTGCAAGAAGTAATATTGTCTAAAAAAACAAATACTACTAGTGAGCAGCTGGAGCAGCAGCTGAAGAATCAGTTGTAGCAGCAGAAGAAGAATCTGTAGTTGCAGTTGAATCAGTTGCAGCAGGAGCTACAGTTTCAGTTGCAGTTGAATCAGTTGTAGCTTCTTTGTTTTCACCTGAATTACATGCAGTAACGAAAGCTGCAATAGCTAAAATTGCGAATACTTTTTTCATTGTACTTGTTTTTTGAGTTTTTTTGTTTGGGCGCAAAGATAATGGTCGTTTTTGCTTTTACAAATTTTTAACACAGTTTTTTACTTTTTCCTGAAGAATATTCTCACAGGCACTCCTTTGAAATTAAAGCTGGAACGGAGTTGATTCTCCAAATAATTACGATAAGGCATCTTAATATCATCGGGATAGTTCGTAAAAAAGGCAAAAGAAGGTACTACGGTCGGTAATTGTGTCACATATTTAATTTTTACAGTATTACCTCTCACTACCGGTGCATGGTATGCTTGAACCGCTTTTAACATCACATCATTCAGTTGTGAGGTTGGAATCTTTCGCTTCTTATTATCATACACTTCCAAAGCCATTTCGATGGCTTTGAAGATGCGGGTTTTATCCTTCACTGAGATAAACAATACCGGCACATCTGTAAAAGGAGCAATTTTAGACTTTAAAGTTTTTTCATAATCACGAGCGGTATTTGTCTCTTTTTCAATAAGATCCCACTTATTTACCAATACTACTACTCCTTTCCCTTTACGGGTAGCTAAGCTAAAAATAGTAACATCCTGGGCGGTAATTCCTTTATCCGCATCGAGCACGAGCAGACAAACATCAGCCTCATCCATTGCCTTAATGGCCCTGATGATGGAATAAAACTCAAGGTCATCCTTTTCTTTACTTTTCTTTCGAATACCTGCAGTATCGATCAAGATGAACTCCTTTTGGAACAATTTGTAGTGGGTATGAATGGTATCCCTGGTGGTACCGGCAATATCACTTACAATTGTGCGCTCCTCCCCAATCAAAGCATTCAGCAATGATGATTTTCCGACATTGGGTTGACCGATGATGGCAAACTTAGGCAGTTGATCTTCTTCCAATACTTCTGCCGAATCGGTATCGGATATTCCGGCAGCAATCGCATCCATCAACTCCCCCGTTCCACTACCTGAAATACTGCTAATGAAGAAGTTATGAGCGAAACCTAAACTATAAAATTCAGTAGCTTCTAACTCACGAGTACCATTATCGACCTTGTTTACAACTACGTAAACAGGCTTCGTGGTTCTACGCAACATATCTGCCATCGACTCATCCAGATCGGTAATACCTGTTGCTACATCCACCATAAAAATGATGGCATTGGCCTCATCTATGGCAATTTTTACCTGTTTGCGGATCTCTTTTTCAAAAATATCTTCGGTATTGGGCACAAAACCACCGGTATCAATTAGGTTGAATACTTTACCATTCCAGTCGGCGATCCCATACTGACGGTCGCGGGTAACACCACTGATATCATCTACAATGGCTTTTCTTTTTTCTAATAAACGATTGAAGAATGTACTCTTCCCCACATTTGGTCTACCCACAATTGCTACTGTATATCCCATATTTTAAATTGATTTAAATATTCTAATTAACTGATAATCATATTATTGATATCCATATTCATTTAGCTGCATTTCATTATCGCGCCATTTAGGACGAACTTTAATAAACAATTCTAGAAACACTTTTCGCCCAATAAAACCCTCGATATCTTTTCTTGCCAAGGTTCCTACTTCCCTGATCATCTTGCCTTTATCACCGATGATGATTGCCTTTTGACTTTCTCTTTGTACAATGATATCTGCCTGTATCTTAACCAAGGTTTCCTTTTCCTTGAATTCATTCACCATTACTGCTGTATGATAGGGTATCTCGTCGCCAAACAATTCATAGATCTTCTCTCTGATCATTTCACCAACAAAAAACTTGGTAGGCAGATCGCTCAGATCATCTTCACTATAGAAAGGAACGGCTTCTGGCAATAATGTCAGAATGGCATCTAACAATTTCTGAAGATGCACTTTCTGAAGGGCCGATATTTTGATGAGTTGCTTACAATAGGGTTTAGTTGTAAAGAAAGCCTCTGCTTCAGCAATCTTTCCATTGGCAGCCTTATCGATCTTATTTAAGACAAGTAAAGCCGGCACTTTTAACCGAAGTGAAGAAAAGATCGCATCACATTCTTGAAAATCGTCGTTGGCATCTACCATCAATAAAGCCAAGTCTGCATCTTCCAAAGCCCCTTTTACTGAATCCATCATCCGTTGGTGGAGTTTGTACTTGGGGTCAATGATACCCGGCGTATCGGAAAAGATGATCTGATACTCGCCCGGTTTATTCAAAAATGCCTTGATACGATGACGCGTGGTTTGAACCCTTGGGGATACAATGGCCATTTTCTCCCCTATCAAAGCATTCAATAAAGTGCTTTTGCCGGCATTGGGTTTACCAAATATGTTGACGAAACCTGATTTCATATACTAATTATTTAAAGGATTAGTAAATCCGGCTTAAGGGCAAAGGAAACTCAAAAGAGAATAAAACAACAGGAGACAAATAAACGACCACCTGTCCAAGTAGTTATTCAGTATCCAGAGTAGCCTCTAGCCGAAAAGAAAATCTTTCTGATTTTCTGGGATTTTAAAAACCCTTCTTAAATATCAAAGGCCTCATATCGAGGCCTTTGATATTTATTCTGTTGCGAGGGAAGGGATCGAACCTCCGACCTTCGGGTTATGAGCCCGACGAGCTACCGCTGCTCTACCTCGCGATGTTTGGGTTGCAAAGGTACGGGCTGGTAGTTTCTCCTCCAAATAATAATTGATCTAATCGCTGGTTCTTCGCTTGATCGAAGAACTACCACTTGTACTAATATCTCGAATTAAGCCTTCGCCCTTGTAGTAAATGGAGCTAGCACCACTGGCTTGGGCACTCAATTCTTTATTCACACTGATTCTTGCAACAGAAGCACCGGATGCATCAATCTTACAATAATCACTGTTCAAATCATAACAACGGATATCACTGGCGCCATTGGCATCAATATTCAATTTGGCTACCGCACCAGTTACCTGAATTCTAGATGCGCCGGAGGCTTCTAATTTTAAATTCTCTCCTTCCACCTCTCCTTTGAAATCGCTGGCTCCAGACATTTGAATACGCAACTGATCAGCTTTGATCTTGCCGGATACCTTCACATTACAAGCCCCGGATGCTTCTACGCCGGTAATAGACTTGAATGTTACATACGCTTTCATCTTGTGATTATTCCATTTGCGCCAGTTTAATCCTTTCCCATCGAAATAAATACGTAATACGGTACCGCGCATTTCTGTTCGGATACGTTTCAGTATTTCATCTTCGCTGGCACTTACCGCTACTGCCTCCTCTGAGCCTTGAGACAGATACAGATCAATGGCACTGGATACTTCAATAGCAGTAAAGCCTTGATGCTTTCTTACTTCTGCATTACCATCATACACCAGGTTTTTCTCTACCTGTGCAGCCCCCCACAAAGCGCTGGCTAAAAAGAGTATAAAAAATAAAAATCGTTTCATACGAGTGTTTTGTGCGTAACGGTTATTGGTCGATAAAGTTACAGTTGGCAGCAATTTAGCTATTTCATAGCTTTGCAGCAGATCATTCCTCGGGGTGCTTTCCCGATCTAATTGGGAAGGCTGAGATAATACCCGTTGAACCTGAACAGGGTAATTCCTGCGAAGGGAAGGCGTACATTTTTGGTCGTACCTCTCCATTAGCTGTTTCCCTGTTCCCATTATTAACTTTTTAAATCATTTCAAATGAAAAAGTTTTTGGGAACAATGTCGCTGACATTCCTAATCCTGCTCGTATTCGGGCAAAACAACCCATCGTTACGCGGTAAAGTCACCGACCGCAGTACCCAACAACCCATTAGTGGAGTTGTGGTTCAATTGAACAATTTACAAGTGGTTACCGATGACAATGGTCAATTTAACCTGAAATGGACCGGCGCAGAAAACGCATCCGTAAAAATCATGAGTCTTGGCTATCGTGATCAGTCCATCCAGGTCAACAAAAACTCAATTGGCAAAGAACTGATCATTGAACTTGAACCCGGCTCGCTTTTTTTACAGCCGTTGGAAGTGAGATCCATTCGTGCAACTGATAAAGCTCCATTTGCAAAGACCAATTTGGCTAAAGAAGACATCGTTAAAAACAATCTTGGACAAGACATTCCTTTTCTACTTAACCAAACACCTTCTGTAGTAGTAAATGCTGACGCAGGAAATGGGGTTGGGTATACAGGTATTCGTATTCGTGGAACAGATGCAACTAGAATCAATATTACATTGAATGGGATCCCATATAACGATGCAGAAAGCATGGGTGCCTTTTTTGTAAACCTCCCCGATTTCAGTTCCTCTGTTAACAGCATTCAAATTCAGCGAGGTGTCGGTACATCCTCCAACGGAGCAGCCGCTTTTGGTGCTACCATCAACCTCTCTACCAATGAATTCAATGAAAAAGCTTACACAGAATTGAACAACAGTTTCGGCTCTTTCAATACCCGCAAACACACTTTACGTGCGGGAACAGGGTTGATCAACAAACATTTCACCCTTGATGCACGTGTTAGCAGCATACAAAGTGACGGTTATGTTGACAGGGCTTCCAGTGATCTTCGCTCTTTTTACATCAGCGGCGCATGGTTGAACAAATCATCATCTCTCCGATTCAATGTCTTTTCAGGTAAAGAAAAAACATACCAAGCATGGTATGGTATTGATAAAACAACGCTTGTCAATAACCGTACTTTTAATCCGGCGGGAACAGAAAAAACGGATAGCCCGTACGATAATCAAACAGACAACTATACACAAACCCATTATCAGTTATTCTTCAACCATGCTTTTAATAACGACTGGTCTTTGCAAACCGCTGCATTTCTCACCAGAGGCTATGGATATTATGAAGAATACAAAAGTGATGAGGAATTTTCAGATTACGGATTGCCGAATGTGAGTCCGTCAGTTACCAGCACGGATCTTGTACGTCAACGCTGGCTCAACAATTATTTCTATGGACAGAATGCTTCTCTGCAATATAGAAAAGCAGGAAATGAGTTGACATTAGGTGGTGGATGGAGTACCTATACCGGTGATCATTATGGCACCCTCCCTTGGCTTCAAAGAGGTACTGCACCGGCGGGATATCGATATTATATACACCCTGCTACAAAAAAAGATGTGAATCTATTTGCCAAATGGCAACAAAATCTGGGCACCAACTTGTTTGGATTCATTGATGTTCAGTATAGAAATGTATCCCATCGCATGAATGGCTTCCAAGGAAATCCAACATTATTGGTGGATCGGAATTTTAATTTCTTCAATCCGAAACTAGGCTTCACTTATCGTAAGAATCATATACAGGCTTATATCAGTTATGCGATCGGACAAAAAGAGCCGAATAGAGATGATTTTGAAGCGGGCGCCACCAATCAACCAAGATCTGAAAAATTGCAGGATCTAGAATGGGGATTTGATTACAAAAAAAGCAATATTCAATTTGGCGCGAACATGTATTATATGAACTACATCAACCAACTGGTATTAACCGGACAGATTAATGATGTAGGTGCCTATACACGTTTTAATGTTCCTAAAAGCTATAGACTGGGCATTGAAATGCAAGCAAGCTGGAAACCGACTTCTTGGATCACTGCAGGCGGTAATCTTGCTTTGAGTAGAAATAAAATAAAAGCATTTACAGAATACTTTGACAACTATGATACAAACGGACAAAATTCTGTAGACAGAAAAAATACAGATATTGCTTTTTCACCCGCAGTTGTAGCAGGAACTCAACTACTTTTCTTCCCTGCAAAACAATGGGAATTAGGGCTATTGGGAAAATATGTTGGCAAACAATACATGGATAATAGCGGACTTGACAGAAGTATATTGAATGGATTCAGTACACAAGATCTTCGCATCATCTACAACTTTTCCAATAAGACTTTTAAATCGCTACAGGTAATTGGACAGGTTAACAACGTCTTCAATACGCTCTATGAACCCAATGGTTATAGCTATACTTATATCAGTGGAGGTACACAGTATACCGATAACGGCTTTTATCCGATGGCGGGAAGAAACTTTATGATTGCGGTGAATATAAGACTGTGATAGCAGAGGAATAAGAAATAAAAAACAAGAAACAAGTAAGAAACAGGAAACAAGAAATCAAGTGGTAGAGGTGGTTCACGCTCACTTTCTGATTTCTTATTTCTGTTTCTTATTTCCTGTTTTTTGTTTCTTATTTCTTATTTATTCGCTTCTTGCCAAGCCAACATTCCACCGGCAACATTGACCACATTGGTGAAGCCCATGGTACCAAGAATCAAACAGGCTTGTCCGCTTCTGTTACCACTTCTGCAATAAACATAGACTGTTTCATTTTTCAAGTCTTCAATATCATCTACTTGCATGGTTTGCACTTTACCAAGAGGTAATAAAGTACCCCCAATATTGAACTCGGCATGCTCATGAGGTTCGCGTACATCAACCAGATGTATTGATTCGCCGTTGTCTATTTTAGACTTGAGTTCTTGCACTGTAATTGTTTGTATCATCGGAATATGAATTGATTAGTATTGATTGGGAGGGATGATTCTTCCTGTATCTCTAATAGGTGCTATACTGCTAATGTATAGATCCATGATTTGTCCCTGACGTATTTTGTTCGGGACTCTGTTACCTGACTGATCAAGTAGTTCTGATAAATAGTCAGGCGATTGTCTGATAACAAAGGCACTAGCAGAATCTTTAATCGCCCCAACTCCTACTATGGCACCGGTATTGATACTTAATGTGGACAGATAAGAACGGGCTTCTTCGAGTGTCATACCAATGAGATTGGGTACATCCATTTCATTACCGCCCAATCCACTACCCAATACAAAACTGATGGTAGCACCTAACGGAACCTTATCACCGGCTTTTATAGGAAGCCCATTATACAACTGCTCTAATACAGAATTACGAGCGATATCAGGTTTATAAGTGATAGTACCCATTTTTAACTGCAGACTTTGCAAATACAGTTCCGCGCTTTTAACAGAATAACCAATCAGGCTCGGCATTTCTACCTGAGGTGATACTTGGCGATTCACAGTAAGATAAATGGTACGTCCGGATTTCACTGCTGCATCAGCTTCGGGGGTTTGACGAACAACTGCAAGTTTGGGTAAGCTATCAACGTATACAGAATCTTGTATCTCCACTTCAAATCCGGCTTGTTCCAAAACCTGAATGGCCGCGGTTACTTCTTGTCCGGTAACAGAGGGTACAGTGGTTACCTTACCGTAGTTGGTAATCCAGCCCAAAAGAGAAAAGAATAATACAATTAATACCAGAACAATTCCCAATCCTGCCAGGATATTCACCCATAGGGGCTTTGCTGTTATTTTCTGAATGAATTCCTTCATGTGTATTTGGCTTGATGAAACAAGATACAGATTCCTATCAGTCGCCTTTCTGAATAGTATCTGATTTTTAAAATTTTAACGAAGTGCTTCCGTTACTACTGCTGAGTAAAAATCTTTCAAAGACATTCCCATCGCTCTCACCTGTTGCGGAATAACACTGGCTTCACTTTGTCCGGGTACCGTATTCACTTCCAACATATAGGGTTGACTAGTTGCGGTATTATAAATAAAATCAATCCGCACTACACCTCTGCAATTGAGTACTTCATACACCCGTTTCGCAGCTGATTCCAATTGCGTTTTCATCTCTTCGTCAATAGCAGCGGGGGTTGTTTCGATGCTTTCGCCTTGGTATTTCGCTTCAAAATCAAAGAATTCATTTTTTGTTTCAATCTCTGTAATGGGCAATACCTGAATATGTCCATTTGACTTAAATACTCCAATTGTAAACTCTCTGCCACTAATAAATTCTTCTACCAATACCTGATCATCTTCTTTGAATGCTTTTTCCAATGCTGCTGCCAACTCATCCGACTTATTCACTTTACTCATCCCAATACTACTTCCTCCGTTATTGGGTTTTACAAATACCGGCAATCTGAGCTCAGTTAATATCTGTGAAGGGGCTACCGGTGTGTGTTTGAACAGATGCATCGATTTAGCAACATGTACACCCCCAAAAGCAGCCACGGCTACTGTATATCTTTTATTAAAAGTAAGTGCTGAAGTTGCAGCGTCACAACTGGTATAGGGCAGTTTCAGCATATCAAAATAACCCTGTAATTTTCCATCTTCTCCCGGTGTTCCGTGTATACAAAGCAATACCACATCAAAATGAATGGTCTGCCCCTCATCCGTAATGGAGAAATCGTCTCGATTCACTTTCGACTTTTCCCCTTTTCCATTCTCATACCACCAACCTTCAGGATTGATATCTATTTTATAGACATCAAATAAGTCTCTATCCAAATTGTTCCCAACTGTTATAGCACTTTTATAACTGATTTGTGCTTCCCCACTTAGTCCACCCGTAACCAATGCCAGTTTTTTCTTCATATTGATAAGGTTATGGGACAAAGATAGGAAGTGGGATGTTAGATGTCAGATCGCAGATGTCAGATATGAAAAATAAATCTGACATCTGCGATCTGATATTTGACATAAAAAAGGTGAAGAAACTACCCGTCTCTTCACCTCACGTTGACGGGAAATATCACCCGCCGTTACTAGTTGTCGTAGTATTAAGTACAACAATAATTGATAACTCTAAGCTATTCACTTTTCCCAGTAAATGCAAGCATTTTAGGGAAAAGTTTAGCACATACTATTGTGCATTAGATGTGCATTTTCTCTTTCTTCGCCAATAGCTCTTCCACTGTTTCCTGGTACATTTCATCGGGTACACAACAGTCTACCGGACAAACTGCCGCGCACTGAGGTTCTTCATGAAAACCCTGACATTCTGTACACTTGTTAGGTGTAATGTAATAAGTATCAACGCTGATGGGTTCGAAACGCTGATCAGCGTCTACCACGCTACCATCCATTAGGGTAAAAGACCCTTTAATGGTGGTTCCATCAGCAATCGCCCATTCAACACCACCCTCGTAGATAGCATTATTGGGACATTCGGGCTCGCAGGCTCCGCAGTTGATACACTCTTCAGTTATTTTGATCGCCATATTAAAAATGGTTTGTTGGGTTAGTGATTTTACATTTGCTGTTCCAAAAATACGGTTGACAAATGATTTTACAAGAACGAATTCAGTTACTGGCCCGATTGGGGGAATATATGTTGAACAAAGAAGAGGAATGGTTGTCTGTGCAAGACCGTGCATATCGTGAAAATGCCTGGTTTATCCCTGAATTTATCGAAAAAGCCGTAACCCAAATCGCTACTCGATTTCTTCAACCGGAATTATTGTTCGATTGGGCTCAACAATATGAAATCCCGAATGATCTGACAAATTCCAAGAATGTAGGTATTGTCATGGCCGGAAATATCCCATTGGTAGGATTTCATGATTTTCTGTCGGTTTTTGTATCCGGACATTCCATGACCATCAAGACTTCATCCAAAGATGAATTCCTGATCAAACACCTTATCAAAAAGTTGTACGAGTGGGACAATACCATTCAAAATCAGGTTTCATTTGCTGAGCAACTCAAAGGCTGTGATGCATACATCGCCACCGGATCCAATAATTCCGGGCGCTACTTTGATTACTATTTTGGCAAATACCCGAATATCATCCGACGAAACAGAACTTCAGTGGCCATCTTAGATGGAACCGAAACTGAACAAGAACTTGAGTTATTGGCCGATGACATCCAATTGTATTTTGGGCTCGGTTGCAGAAATATTACCCAATTGAATGTTCCGGAAGGATATGATTTCATTCCACTACTAGATATATTGAAAAAATATGCCTATTTGATCGATTATCATAAATACAAACACAATTATGATTACCATTTGGCATTACTGATCATGGGGAATAAATATTACATGAACAATGATTCCATCATACTTACAGAAAACAGCTCTCCTTTTTCTCCGGTAAGTCAGGTTCATTATCGCTTTTATACCGATAAAACACAATTGGAAGAGGAACTGAGTGGTCATCAAGATATACAATGCATCGTAGGAAAAGGACAAGTTCCATTTGGGCAGGCGCAATTCCCTGGTTTAATGGATTATGCAGATGGCGTAGATACGATGGCGTTTTTAAAATCCTTGTAATGAATAAAGGGTCAAGTATTTGACCTGATCATTCTATTTTCCGTCTATCCAAAGTCATTGGCTTCCGTTTTGATTATCGTAACTTTAAGCAGTTTATAGCGAGCCTGCCCCGATCTACGAGAATTGCCGTAAAACATTTGTTAAATACTGTCAGTGGTGAACTGTCATTTAAACAGCTTTGTTTTATTTGTTATCGGAAAGGCATATTTTTTGATCAGATTAAAATCATAAAAGACCATGCATATGAATCTCAAGAACATTTTAGCCGTGGTTGCCATTAGTGCCACCACCGCTGTCCTTAGTGTTTGGGGCTTTAGTAAGTACAATGATTATCAGCGTGTAGGAATGCAGGAAGAAGGAAAGTTGCCTGTGAACTACGCCGGTTTTTTTGATAAAAACAATAATATAGGTTCGGCAGTCGATTTTACGCCTGCTGCTACTTCTGCAACACCTGCAGTAGTGCATATCAAAACAAAAACAAAAGCACGTCAAGTGAGCAATCGCCAACGTAATCCTTTTGCCGATATGTTTGGTGATGATTTTGGTGATTTCTTTGGAGGACCTCGTGTCATTCCTGAGCAACGTGCCAGTGGTAGTGGTGTATTGATCACGGAAGATGGGTATATCATCACCAATAATCACGTAGTAGATGGTGCTGATGAGATCAATGTTACTTTGGCGAATAAAAAATCATACAAAGGCACTGTCATCGGCACAGATCCCAGCAGTGATATTGCTGTCATCAAAATTGAAGGTAAATCCTTGCCTTATTTGGTTTATGGCAATAGTGATGAGGTGAAACTCGGACAGTGGGTATTGGCTATTGGATATCCTTTGAATTTAGATGCAACAGTTACTGCAGGAATTGTAAGTGCTAAGTCAAGATCTATAGGCATTAACAGTCGTCAGAGCCAAAGTCCGGTAGAATCATTTATACAAACAGATGCTGCTGTGAATAGCGGCAATAGCGGTGGTGCATTGATCAATACTTCTGGAGAATTGATTGGTATCAACTCTGCGATTGCCTCTCCTACCGGTTCTTATGCTGGATATTCTTATGCAATTCCTGTGAACATTGTAAAAAAGATTGTAACGGATATTGTGAAGTTTGGAACTGTTCAGCGTGCTTATATTGGTATCAACTATCCAAATGAGAATCTTTCTGATGATCAGAAACGCGAATTGGAAAAAGAAATTGGCGTTGCGATAAAAGAAGGTGAAGGTGTATACATTACCGGGGTTCCTGAAGGAGGTGCTGCTGCGGCTGCGGGATTGAAAAAAGGCGATATTGTAACCAAAGTAAATGGCAACCCTGTTACCAGTGGACCAGAATTACAAGAGCAAGTCGCTTTGTACAAACCGGGTGATAAAATTACTTTAGCCTATAAACGTGGTGGAAAAGAAAACACAGTTGGTATTACACTGAAAAATAAAGCTGGTACTACTGATATTGTTAAGACAACCTCCGTTATTGAGCAAATAGGCGGTGAATTAGAAAATATTGATAAAAGTTTGGCTGCAGCCAATGATATCAAAGGAGGCGTAAGGGTTAGAAAAGTAGGTAATGGACTCTTAAGTAAGAGCAGAATGCAAGACGGATTTGTAATCACCGGAGTAAATGGACGTGAAGTAAAAAATCTGGAAGAGTTCCAAGAAATTATCAGCTCACTGAAAGGCAGTGGTGTTATTCGTCTAGAAGGTATTTATCCCGGATTTGAAGGAAACTATACTTATCCGCTTACACTGGCAAAAGAATAATAAAAAGTAGAACACATAAAAAAAGGCAACTGAATCAGTTGCCTTTTTTTATGTATACCAGATGATCTCCCGGCATTAATTCAAACTGTTCTTTTGTTGAAAAGGTATACCCTAAAGAAGAAAATAGGTTTATGAAATTTCCGGACAACCATTGATGCTCTACTTCTATTGTACCTCTTTCTTTATCGGAAAGATTCAATAATACCAATACTATTTCATTACCTTTTTTCCTGAAATAAGCCATGATAAAATTTTGTTCAGCAGGAAGAATGAATGTCTCGCCTTCTAGAATAGCTGATGATTTTTTTCGGTACTGTAAAAGTTGCTGATAGAATGTATGAAGTGCAGGTGTTTCTTTCCACTCTATTTGATCTTTATCAAAAAAAGCAAGCCGTTTCAAATTCGGATTTTCTTGTCCGCTATACACCAAAGGCATTCCCTGCCAAGTACATGTAAATACCGCCCATGCTTTTGCTGCTATGCCATATTTTTCATACTCGGTTCCATTCCAACTATTTTCATCATGATTGCTGGTAAAGAAAAGCTTGATCGACCCGGATGGATACTGTGAATAAGCATGTAACACTTCTCTTACTTCATGTAAACCATGTTCTCCTTTCATAAACTTCTCCGATTCATGCATCCACCACCATGCATAAGTGGCATCAAATGCGTTGTGGTATTCTACGACTTCACATTCTGCCAACCAGAAGCAAGGTTTTATAGTATCACATTGTATTCTTGCGTGCACCCAAAAATCAAGTGGTACGAGATGAGCCATATCGCAGCGAAATCCATCAATATTAAATTCAGTGATCCAATACTGCATTGCGTTGACTAAAGCGGATCGCATGTCGTTGTTATCAAAATTCAAATCAATCACATCTTTCCATCCATTTCGTTCTGTAAAATTCCCTTCTGAATCTCTTATAAACCAATCGGCATGAGTTTGGGTCCAATGATGATCAGCTCCGGTATGATTAGCAACCCAGTCAATGATCAATTTCATATCCAATGCATGCACTTGATCGACCAACATTTTAAAATCTGCTGTTGTTCCAAACTCCGGATTGATATCGGTATAGCTGCTACAAGCATAATAACTACCCAGAGTCCCCTGACGTTTCTCTACACTGATAGGAGTAATAGGCATGAACCAAAGAATATCAATACCCATTTCTTTTAATCTCGGCAGATGTTCCATGAATGCACGAAAAGTTCCTTCCGGAGTGTACTGTCTGATATTCACCTCGTAAACAACGGCATGCTTCGCCCAAGGTGTAACGGTAAATCGATTGCTCATGCTACGATGTTACTGATTTTTCCATAAATCAGGTATTTATACGTATTGTATGGCTTGATAGGTGCCATTAGTTTTACCATTTCAAACTACGAATATGGCATCTAAGAAGCAAATCATCATCGTGAAAGACAAGCCAATCGAATTACTCAAGAATGGTACTATCGATTTTATATCATTAACCGATATAGCAAGGTATAAGAATCCGTCTGAGCCGAAGGACATCATTAAGAATTGGATGCGAACCAAGTCGACCATTGAGTTTCTAGGGATCTGGGAACTATTGCATAATCCCGATTTCAAAGGGGTCGAAATCGACCCCTTACTGAGAGAAGCGGGAAGCAATAGCTTCATCTTATCGCCATTAAAATGGATAACTATAGTAAATGCCAAAGGTATCATTGTAAAAGCAGGTAATACAGGTGGAACTTTTGCTCATAAAGACATCGCATTTGAATTCGCCTCATGGATCAGCGCAGAATTCAAGTTATACCTGATCAAGGAAGTCCAAAGATTAAAAGAACAGGAATCAACTACCCATCAGCTAGAATGGAATATCCATAGAACAGTAGCCAAAATCAACCATAAAATTCATACAGATGCTATTGTAGACGTATTAATACCTCCTACTCTCAGCAAACAGCAAATAGCAATGGTATATGCATCAGAAGCAGACGTCATTAATATGGCTGTATTTGGGAAAACAGCTAAACAATGGAAAGAAAATCATACCGGAAACATCAGAGACCAAGCTACCTTGGAGCAACTCATCATCCTTAGCAATCTGGAAAGTATCAACGCTCTCTTGATCAGAAATGGGTTAACGCAACAACAACGCTTAGTAGAATTGAATAAAACAGCTATCCAGCAAATGAAATCCTTACTGAATAACCCTTCGTTGAAACAATTGGAAAACAAAACTCAATAAAACTACTGCTAAAGCTCCTACTACATTCAACCAAAGGAAACCAAGGCCAATGATGTTATATCGATCCAATAAGAAGAATCCAATCACAATCAATTCACCAATAACCGCTGCTGCAAACACCGCATTTGCTTGTACTTTTTTCATGTAAAACGCCACTAAGAAGATACCTAAGATCACTCCGTAGAAAAGTGACCCCAAAACATTTACAGCTTCAATCAAACTTCCCATACCGGATGCAAACTGAGCGGTGATCACACAAAAGATTCCCCATGCTAGCGTATAATATTTCGATTGCTTATATTCTTTTGCACATTGATCAGGATCTGTATTGTTTGTTTGAATTCCTTGCAATCGTTGGTGAAAGTCAATCATGGTACAAGAAGCCAATGAGTTCAACGCTGCTGCTATAGACCCCCATGCTGCCAGAAAGATGATTGCAATCAATAATCCCACCAATCCTTTGGGTAAGAAATCAACTACAAACCTTAAAAAGATATAGTTGGTATCATTAGTATCCGCACCAGGCACTGCTTTGGTTAATATGGTTTTATATTGCTTCTGTAAACCCGCCAATTGTTTCGCACCTACTGCAATACTATCCTTATACTGCTCTTGTTTTTCAACCGTATACAACCGACTCCACTCTTGTTGTTTAGTCTGATAGGTATTGAATTGCGATTGAACGGACACAAGCTCTTCCTTATATGAAGTTTGCATCGCTTTTTCTTCCACTGCCTTATTAAAAAAGACCGGTGAAGGTGTAAACTGATAAAAAGTGAACAATAAGGCACCTAACAATAAGATCAAAAACTGCATGGGTACTTTCACCAATCCATTCATGAGTAATCCCAATCTACTTTCGGTATTATCCTTGGCGGTTAAATAGCGACCTACCTGTGATTGATCAGTACCGAAATAAGAAAGTGCTAAAAAGAAGCCACCAATGATACCACTGATTAAGTTGTATCGATCTTTCCAATCAAACCCATTCTCAGTAATGCCTGTTGTAATAACATTGAGCTTTCCTGAAGCGCCACTTACTTTCAAGGCATCATTAAACCCTACTCCATTCGGTAGATAATCAACGATCAAATACCCCGCAACAAACATTCCGGCAAAAATGATGATCAATTGCAATTGCTGTGTATACGCTACTGCTTTGGCTCCACCACTAACCGTATAAATGATCAGCATACCTCCCATGACAATATTTGTCCAAAAAATATCCCATCCCATCAAAGAAGATAAAATGATAGAAGGAGCATAAATACTGATACCCGTTGACAACCCTCTTGACAACAAGAATAAAAAAGAAGTAAAAGTTCTGGTCTTTAAATCAAATCTTTTCTCCAAAAACTCATAAGCAGTAAATAACCTGAGTTTATTGAATAACGGAACAAAAGTCACACATAGTATCACCATGGCAATAGGTAGACCAAAATAATACTGTACAAATCGCATACCGTCAGTGAATGCTTGTCCGGGTGCAGATAAAAAGGTAATCGCACTTGCTTGTGTCCCCATAATGCTGAGCAATACGAGGTACCAAGGCATACTTCTGTTACTTAGAAAATAGCCTTCAAGATCTTTACTGGTTCTGCTTTTATACAGTCCATAAGTAATGATCGCAACAAGTGTGATTACTAGTACTATCCAATCTACCTTACTCATGCATACGTTTTAGTAAGCCATAGAAAAAAAAGTATCAATCCCAATAATACCAATAGCACAAACCAATACCAGTTGCTCCAAGATTTGAATAAAGGAATTTTTTCTTTGGTATTCATATTTATCATTTGTTTCTGTTATGGATGAGACTACCGCTTAATAATCCTAATGCCAATCCTATTAGTAAGCCCACACGTACATTTTTAATCAAAAACCCAATAGCTATTCCAATTACGACCAAAGTCAATATGCCTATCTTTCTTCTTTGCTTCATTGTATTATTGCTTGGGTAAGGCTATTAAATTTGCCAAAATCTTAAATGCGCCAGGATTACCGGCAGGTAATTGCCTAAACATAACCAAACTTACATAAGCAAAATTTCCTTTACCATATTTAGTGGTGATCAGGCTTCCCGTACTTTCTTTTTCACCTTTATCATTCATACCTAAAGGTGCTTCATATTTTCCAATAAACTGATCGGCTTGATAAGTACTTCTTTCCTGTACCCAATCATTAAAATCTTCTTGAGAAATTTTATTAGGATAATTCAATACAGGATGTTGTGGCTGCACAAATTTCACAACAGCATCTTCTTCTGTTACCCTTGTGCTACTGATCTGAAAAGGATAGGGACCAATCTTGGGATTAGATACACCACCTTGATTTCTATTATATTGTACGATCAGATTACCACCATTTTGTACGTAACGCATCATCACATCATACTTTCCGCTAAGCCACTCATGTATATTGTAAGCTCTTACTCCTGTTATGATTGCATCGAGGTCTTTCAATCCTTCATCTGTTACAGATGCATCATCTAAGACCTTCACTTCATATCCCATTTGTTTCAGCGCTTCCGGCATTACATCTCCCGAACCTTGAATGAAACCAATCTTCTTACCCCTTACTTTAATTTCCGAATCAATCACTTTTACATAATCTCTGAAAGCATAATGTATGTTGGGGATATGATCGTATTTGATTGCTTTGAAATAATCAGAAAAATTCAAGACCTTACCTTCTGCAGTGGTAATACGCATCGTTGCTTCCAAATACTTTACAGGAGCTTTTGAATTATACACTTTAGATATAGGAATATCAATGATTTGCCTTTGCCCTTTTACAAAACTTCTTTTCTCTCCTGAGATAACTGATTTCACTGCTTCCTGACGAATAGTCAAATCAGTCATGATTCCTGTTTGTGAGAAATTAGATCGATAAATCACATGTAACATGGAATCAGAACGACTCTTCCCATACTCATCTTTCACATTCAACAATACTACGGATGGAGACATGTACAATTCGATATGTGGCACAATGATAAATGGCTGGTAGAGCTCTCCACGTTCTGCATCCACATATTTATATAGCACCGGCTTCTTCAGGTCAAAAGTATACCCATCTATTTCCACTGTGAATACAGCATGATACAAAGGATCATTCCATGCTTTACCCACATCAATCTGATCTGATACTTTAAACATCCCATCCCTTACTTTAGGTTGACGAAGCCAGTAAGGCTGTGTCATCTCAGCTCCATATGTTGGTATCAAAACTTTTGTAAAGACATAGTTTTTATTTTTTTCAGGATAGAGCATCATTAGGGTATCCTGATAATCGGCCATCTTTACAGATCTGATCTTCATAGGCAGATCAGACCTTTTATTGATAAAGTAACTCACACGTACACTGTCTCCTTTTAATGCAGTTTCCTGTTGTGTATATGCTTCTACAAACAATGCTGAAGCAAATTCAATGATTTCTTTTAGCTCTTTTAGCTTTTGCGATTTCCAAACCTGATCAGAAGTTTTTAGACTTTCAATCTTGCGATACAATTTCACAAGCACTGGAACAGATTTTTCCGGACTTTTGAAATCATATTGCTGTAATACTTGTTGAAGTAGTAATTGAATACTATCAATCTGAGCTTTATTATTGACAGGAACCGATATCGTTTTCCCTTGTGTTGTAACTGTTTGCAAAACAGTATCTACTTTCAATCTTTCCCAACCGGTATTGATTCCTTCCATGATATCTGTCTTAGCAGAATCTCCACCTGTTGTTACAAAGTATTCAAATACTTCACCTCTTCTTCTAGGTCTGCCTTCAGCCTGACTTTTATGCATGCTTCTTGCTTCTCCACCCAATTCCCCATAACTCTTTCCAATCAAGGGATTGTATGCGCCTACTTCCATTTTTAACTGATTATCACTCGTAGTATTTGTTCGGCCAAAATTGAAAGTGTTCCACAAAATTCTTTTGGCCTTCCATGGTTTGACTCCGTATCTAAACTGATCCGGAAATTTATTGGGATCTGCCGCTGCTTCAAAAGCTTCATTGGCAATAATGGCGGAAGCCGCATGGTGTCCATGACCGGCCCTTTCATCTCCTGGAAAACGAGCTACAACAATATCGGGCTGGAATTTTCTGATCATCCAAACCACATCTTCCAATACGCGTTCCCGGTCCCAAATACGCAATGCTTCTTCTGCACTTTTGCTAAACCCAAATTCATAGGCTGTCGAAAAATATTGTTCAGATCCATCGATCGCACGTGCAGCCATTAATTCATGGGTACGAATCATCCCCAATTCAATTCCTTGCTCGGGACCGATCAGATTTTGACCCCCATCACCTCTGGTCAGACTTAAATACGCGGTACGATACAATTTCTCTTTTGCCAGATAAGGAAGTAAGCCGTTGTTTTCATCATCAGGATGTGCTGCGATATACAGCACACTGCCAAGGACATTCAGCTTTTTCAACTGCTGGTAAATATCTGAAGAACTGGCTGTTGGAGGTACAATCTGGGCTTTAGTAAAATAAGTCAGCAAACAGAAGAATAAAAGAAAGGAGGTATTTTTTCTTTTCATACGACAATAATGGTGCTGGCGAAGATAATGGCTGATCCAAGATACGACTCACCGTTTACACAAAAATCGGTGAATGACTATAGCTTTAACAAAACAGCCCTCACTGTTTTATAATGGCTCCATGGTATAAAATGATTGGCTCCTGGAATGGTTAGTGTATCCATAAATGCCGCATTCTTCATGGCTTTAACTCCAAAATGAAGGTTTGCATAAGGCACCAGGATATCCTTATTACCATGAACAATGTAGACCCTGGCTTTTATTTGATCCATTTGAGGGGCTAAATCTTTAAGGTCTTTCTTCAAGTACCACAATTCATCATTGGAAGGACGCATAGCACCGGGAACCAGAAATTTAAGTGGATTATTCATCAACAGAGGACGCCATCGCTCCGGATTTTCTTGTTTGGGATCGATGGATCCTGCCAGTATCACCAAAGCATCAAAAAAATCGGGTCTGTCAATTGCCAGTTGTATAATCAAAGGCCCTCCTAATGAATGTCCTACTAAATAAACCGGCTTACCATTTTGTTCCTTTTCAAACAAGGGTTGAATGATCATAGACTGATCTTGTAAATTCATGGCATCTCCAAAATCACTATAACCAAAGCCGGGACGATCAACTGAAATCATCCGATATTTTTCGAGCAATATTGGATCACGCATAAAAGCCTCAAAAGCATCCCATGCTCCCGGTGAACCATGAACAAAAACAATGGTGGGCAATGTATCATTTCCTGTTTTGGCATAATGTAAGGTTCTGGTATTTACTTTCAACCTCCCGATCCGCAGCGCTACTCCTGCTTTTTTAAACTTCTCGATCGCCTGTTCATCACTGATTCTGAACTTCATACAGCTTTGAGCCATGATCGTCCATAAACAAAGAAGAATCAGCATAATAATACCGGTTCGTTTCATTCTTCGCTTGAATTTGCTGGATGAGATCATAAATAAATATAAAAAAGGCCGGATCAAATCCGGCCTTTTGAATGTTATTGTCCTGCTAAGAAAACAGCGTTCGTGAATAAAAGTTTACCATTCTCCCAGAAATTACGGAATAATGGATTATCAGATAGATATACTACAGATCCTCCACCCATATCCTGTACACCGAAAAGCATACCGTCTTTCAACTTGCTCTTCACTTTATAACCGGCAAAGCCAGTTACATAAGCATCTTTCTTTAACACCCCAACATTCCAACCACCTTTCATGAATTCATATAAGGTTGCATCTTGTTTGAGCGTATAGTAGAAATCAGGATAACCAAATCCTAAAGGATGCGTGTTATCTAGATCCATTTTATAGATAGCTCCTGGAATAGAATTAGGTAAATAACTTCTCTCTCTGTCTCCGTATTTTTTCACATCCAGATATTCGCCCTTCTCATCATCTTTATCAGTCTTCTGCTTCAGTCCCCATTCAGATGCCATCAAGGACACTGCATTTTCCAATGCCACGATCTTCCCACCTGAGCGAACAAAATCTTTTAACCTGTCTGATGTTGCTTTTTCTGAAAGCGCACGAATGAATCCATCCGGCACGATCAGCACATTAAAGTTTTTAAGATTGGCTCTCCCGATGTCATTAGCATTGATCAGTGTCAATGGATAATCCAGTTGCTTGTCAAAAAAGTGCCATACTTCTCCGGCTCCCAATGATGAAGTTCCTTCACCGGTCAGCAATGCAACTTTAGGAGCACTGCTGATCATTTTAACATCAGGTGAACCCATATCAGAACCTTGATCCATAAATCCGGTCTCTACTACATCCGCCTGTACATTATGTTTGATACATGCAGCATTTGTAATAGCCGCCCAATTCACAGACGCATTACTTGTCTTTAGAACGATGAGTGTTCCTCTTTCATAATTTTTTGTTCCATACTTAAATGGCTTTTCTGCAAAACGAACTTTTACATTTTGTTTTAAAAGTTCGGCCAATACTTTAGCACTATTAAAAGAGGTATATGGAATCAATAAACCATAAGATGCATTTACAGGTGTTACGGTTGTTGGTTTCCAGTCATTGGATACATCCAATCTTTCTTTGATGGCGTATCCTTTCACTCCATAGGCATAAGGAACAGACCAAGTAGTGATATCATATGTATTTGAATCAGTTACAACTGTTCTTGGCTCGAGTAATACTTTAGCTAAAACGGCTTTGGGTTGTGCTGCACTTACTGCAATGTGTAACCCTTCATCAGCAAACGCTTCTTGCTTTCCTGTGAAATAATTGAAGCCGCTGAAATTCTTATTACTAACGGTTCCCCACTCAATACCATTCTGATCTAATAATTTGATCACAGCATTCAATTTATTCTGATCTTTTGAAGTCAGTACATAAGTTTTGTACTCTCCGATCTTACCGGTTCTGCTATCATCAAAATACTTTTTGAATTCATTCATCAGCTTTTGCTGATGCTTGCTGGCGGTTTCTACGGTAGACAATCCGGTAGTGAAATGATGCGTAGCACGATCTACCAATGTAAGGGTATCTCCATCTTCATTCACAACAGCCAATCCTCCCCTGCTATGTCCGCCCTGCTCATAGGTCATACCAATGGCTCCGTTATAAACAGGATAGGTATCACCATAAGAAGGATATAACAAGTCAAATCTTTCTTTCGTAAAGAATAGCCATCCATTTTTATCAAAATAAGAAGCGTTATTCCTGCCGATCAGTACTTGAAAATCTCTCTGCCATGGTGTAATCACTTCATGAAAAGGCTCTGCTGCGGGAGCAAAATAATAGGGCTCATTGTATCCCTGTTCATGAAAGTCAACATGTACTTGAGGTAACCATGCATTGTATTTTTTCAATCTTTGCTGTGTTTCTACCTGTGTTTGCCATGCCCAGTCTCTATTCAGGTCAAAATTATAGTGATTACTTCTGCCACCCGGCCATGGCTCAGCATGTTCACGTGAAGAGGGTTCTGCATTCATTTCTTTTCCCACTACAGAATTGAACCAATTCACATAACGATCTCTTCCATCAGGGTTGATACATGGATCTATTACCACTACGGTATTCTTCAACCATTCTTTGGTGGTACTATTTGACGGATCTAACAATGCATGGATCATTAATAAGGCTGCTTCAGAAGAAGAAGGCTCATTACCGTGTACATTATAACTTAACCAAACAATAGCCGGTGCATTTTCTACAATAGGAGCAGCCCTATCTTTTGTAGTACCTGCGATGCGAAGGTTATTCAAGCGAATAGCTTCCAATCGCTGCATATTTTCAGGGGAACTCACAAAAGCAAGCATCAATTCTCTACCCTCATTGGTTTGACCATAAGATTCGATCTTTACCATGTCGGGGCGGGCTTTCGCCACTGTGTTGAAATATTCAACGATCTTATGGTGCCGCGTATAACGGGTACCAACTTTGTAACCCAGATAAGTTTCAGGACTGGGTACATTTTGAGCTGTGACTGATATAGACAATACCAGAACCACCAGAATGGATAATAATGATTTCATATTCAATATAAATGAGTGGTGAATGTAGCGAAGAAATAGAGGTCGCGGAAAAGATTGGTTCATTTTTTTATACAGATCATATTATGGGAAGGTCAGTTTTGTACAAAAACGCCTAATTTTCACTTATGAAAACAATCCTTCTATCATTTGCATTTTTTTTACTTTTATCAGGCATACAGGCACAAAAAGTGGTGTCGGTAGTTGGACCCGGAAAAGCCATCAACCCTTACAAATATTCCATTGTTAAAAAGGCAACTTATGCAAAAGCAGCCGTATCCAGTGCTCATCCACTGGCCAGTCAGGTTGGGGCTGTAATCATGAAACAAGGTGGTAATGCGTTTGATGCTGCTATCGCCACACAATTGGCTTTGGCTGTGGTATATCCGGGTGCAGGTAATTTAGGGGGTGGCGGATTTTTACTTGCCAGAAGAAGTAATGGAGAACTACTTGGATTAGATTACCGTGAAGCAGCTCCTGCAGCCGCATCAAGAGATATGTATCTGGATCAACAGGGTAATGCGAATATCTCATTGTCGCAAAATGGACACCTTGCTTCCGGTATTCCCGGAACGGTAGCCGGCTTATTTGCAACCATGCCTTATGCCAAACTTCCTTTTGCGAAATTGGTGCAACCCGCTATTGATCTGGCTGAGTATGGATTTGTTTTGACGGAAAGAGAAGCATCATCTCTGAATAGTACACGTGAATCTTTTCTAAAATACAGTACCAGACCTACGGCATTTACAAAAGAAGGCAGATGGAAAGCCGGGGATACCCTTGTACAAAAAGAATTGGCTGCAACGCTGAAGAGAATGCAAAAAGACGGAGCTGCAGGATTTTATGAAGGAGAAACCGCCAAACTAATTGTAGAAGAAATGCAACGTGGTAAAGGCATCATTACGTTGGAAGATCTTAAAAGTTATACAGCTAAACTTAGAGAACCTATCCGATTCAATTATCGGGATCATGAGGTCATCAGTTTTGCCCCTCCTAGTAGTGGTGGTATTCTGATTGCGCAAATGATGAAAATGATCGAAAAATTCCCCATGAACAGTTATGGATTTCAAACAACAGCCAGTGTTCAATTAATGATTGAAGCAGAGAGAAGAGCCTATGCAGATAGAGCAGAACATATGGGCGATCCTGATTTCTGGAAAGTACCGGTAGACACTTTGATGAGTGAAGCCTATTTGACTGACAGAATGAAAGATTATGATCCCAATAAAGCAGGGGTGAGCACTCAAATCAAAGCAGGTGTTGTTTCTGAAAGTGAAGAAACCACCCATCTCAGTGTGATTGATGCAGCAGGAAATTTGGTGGCTGTTACCACTACCCTGAATGGCGGATATGGTAGTAGAACAGTTGTAGGAGGTGCAGGTTTTTTATTGAACAATGAAATGGATGATTTCAGCGTAAAGCCCGGTGTTCCTAATATGTACGGCGCGTTGGGTGGTGAAGCCAATGCCATTGTGCCGGGTAAACGAATGCTCAGCTCCATGACTCCAACCCTGATGCTGAAAAACAAAAAACCTTATCTCACCATTGGCACTCCCGGTGGAACTACGATTCCTACCTCAGTATTTCAGGCTTTGGTGAACCTGATAGATTTCAAAATGGATCTGGATGACGCCATCAACAAGCCCAAATTCCACCATCAATGGTTTCCGGATGAAGTGGTGATTGAAAGGGACTTCCTCGTAGATACCAAAAAGAAACTGGAAGCCATGGGTTATAGAGTCAAAGAACGAAGTGCTATTGGTCGAACAGAAGGTATCCGAATACTCCCCAACGGTCAAAGAGAATCCGTTGCTGACAAAAGAGGGGATGATTCCGTAGCCGGATTTTAAAAATAATTGTATGCAAACATTGGAAGAAGGATTCCTAAAGGATAGTATTAAAAGATTCAGGTATTACAAAGAGTTGGGTGATAAAACATTTGAGCAACTCAAAGACGATGATTTTTTTTACCAACCGTATACAGAGAGTAACAGTATCGCTATCATCATTCAACATATGTATGGAAATATGCTGAGCAGATGGACAAATTTCCTGACAGAAGATGGAGAAAAAGATTGGCGTAAAAGAGATGCCGAGTTTGAAGTCATTACGATGACAAGAGAAGACTTACTATCCTTTTGGAACGAAGGTTGGAATTGTCTGCTTAATACACTTGAAAGTTTACAACCGGGTGACCTGATGAAAACCATCACCATCAGAACAGAACCATTGTTGGTATATGATGCTATTTTAAGACAATTGGCACATTATCCTTATCATGTGGGACAAATTGTATACCTCGGGAGAATGATTCGGGAGAATGAATGGCATTCTTTGAGTATTCCTAAAGGAGAAAGCAAAACCTATCTCGAAAGTGTAAAACAGGCACAACAACACAAACAATAGCACCCGCAACAATATGCAACCAATCGTTGATATCCTTCGTACGGATATTTTATCAGACAACTGGTATATACTGAAACGAATCGAATATGAAATAACTGATCATCTCGGTAATAAAAAAAGGCAACTAAGAGAAGCTTACGATAGAGGTAACGGAGCAACCATTTTATTGTACAATCAAGATCAAGGAACTGTTATTTTGACCCGTCAATTCCGCTTACCTACATTTATCAATGGCAATCCGGATGGTATGTTGATTGAAGCTTGTGCCGGTTTATTGGATAAGGATGACCCTGAAAATTGCATCAGAAGGGAAACAGAGGAAGAAACCGGATACCTGATTAAAGATGTTAAAAAGGTTTTTGAGGCTTATATGTCGCCGGGATCTGTTACAGAAATCCTATATTTTTTTGTAGCAGCTTATACCAAAGACATGAAAATCACAGCAGGTGGAGGTATCGAGGAAGAACAGGAAAATATTGAAGTGCTGGAATTACCATTCCAAAAAGCCCTGGAAATGATTGAATCCGGAGCGATAAAAGACGGCAAAACGATTATGCTTTTACAATACGCACAGATACATCGATTATTATAATCTATTTTCACTTTATTTTAGATGACCAAATGCCTTTTGGTATTGAATTTGCACAGAGGAAGCTATTACCTAAATTTGTATTAAACTGACCTTTCTGAAGCGATTCCTGAAAATATTAAGATATACCCTACTCGTCCTCATCACGCTTATCCTCGTCATCTTTATAGCTATTCAAACAGAGTATGTACAGAATAAACTGGTTAGGATGGCTACTAGTCGGATCTCTAAGTCATTAGGCACCGAAGTCAGTATTAAACATGTTAGTATCGGAATTCTGAACAGACTGAATTTGGAAGGTTTGATGATCAGAGACCGCTCAAAAGATACACTTATCTATGCCGGCGCGGTCAAAGTTCGCATTACAGATTGGTTCATTCTTAAAGAAAAAGCGGTATTGCGATATGCCGGACTGATGGATGCTGTTATAAAGATCAATCGGAAAGACAGCGTTTGGAATTATCAATATATTGTTGATCATTTCGCCTCTCCTTCTCCTAGCAAAAAAAAGAAAGGGGGATTGGAGCTCGATTTAAAGAAAATCGATCTAAAAAATCTACGTTTAGTCAAAAACGATCAATGGGTAGGTGAAAAAATGACCGTTCAATTTGCCAGCCTGATCATAGATGCCAATCGTGTTGATTTAAATAATGGTATTTTTCTGATTGACGACATCAAACTACATCAGCCCTTTTTTGCCATCCAGGCCTTGCCGGCTTTACGTCCTGATTACTTAAGAAAAAAAACAAAAGCATCGATAGATACAGGCATGTATTTTAATGCGGGGAATATCCTTGTTCAAGCGAAACAACTTAAGATAACAGATGGTAAATTATTCATTGATGGAAATCCGAATAACCCATCTAATAATTTTGACGGATCGCATATACAGCTGAGTAAATTAAATGGCAGTTTCAATAATCTATCCTTCATTAAAGATACTATTCGAGCAGATATTGATCTTGCTGTAAAAGACAGAAGTGGTTTTGAATTACAAAGACTAAAGACCAAATTTCGTTTCACTCCACAGATCATGGAATTAGCGTCTTTAGACCTGCGGACAAGTAAAAGTAGAATTGGTAATTACTATGCAATGAAATACACTGATTTCAATAAAGACTTTGGTGAATACATTGATAAAGTAGTAATGGAAGCTCGATTTAGAGATGCTAAAATCAATAGTGATGATATTGCCTTTTTTGCACCTGAGCTCAAAAATCTGAAAAGAAATATTGAAATCAGTGGCAATTACTTGGGTACTGTTGCTGATTTTACCACTACGAATCTTTACTGCAGAATCGGCAACAATACCAATCTATCCGGAACCATCAGCATGAAAGGGTTACCGGATATCAATACAACGAAAATCTCTTTAACCAAAAGCGTAGTAACAACGAATTATAATGACCTACTCAGTTTCATTCCTGTTCTAAAAGATATCAAGGATCCCAACCTTGCTGAACTAGGTAATGTCATTTACAGAGGTAACTTCAATGGAACCATTCGAAATTTCGTAACCTCGGGTGTATTTAGTACTGCTTTGGGTGGACTCACCACTGATATTAGCTTGAAGCTTCCTGTTAAAGGTGAGCCCAGTTATAAAGGAAAAATTGAAACAACCAGATTCAATATTGGTAAGTTTTTAAATACAGAAGCACTTGGACTTGTGAACTTCAAAGGAGGTATTGAAGGAAGTAGCTTTAACATTGATCTACTAAAAACAACTGTTAATGGAACCATCGATTCATTACAGTTTAATGGATATACCTATACCAATATCATTACCAACGGAACATTCCAGAAAAAATCATTTGCCGGGGAGCTTGAAATTGACGACCCAAATTTAAATTTTACAAACTCTGTTATCATTGACCTTTCAAAAGAAGTACCTAGTTTCAATATTGTAGGTGACCTTGTACAGTCGAATTTGAAAGCATTAAATTTTGTCAAACAAAATATTGAGATTACCGGATTATTGGATGCGAACTTCACCGGCACCAACATTGATAACTTTAAGGGTGTTGCTAAATTTTTGAACGCATCTATAAAAGATGAGACGAATAAAATCAGTTTTGACTCACTGAATTTAAGCTCCATTCAAAACGACAGTATTAAGATACTGAGTGTTGGGAGTAATGAATTACAAGCTACGATCAGCGGACAATTCAGCATTCTTGAATTACCGGCTAGTATTCAGTCATTCCTTCATCATTATTATCCGGTTTACATTTCCGAGCCTAAAGTCATTCCGCAGAATCAAAGATTCGATATAAAGATCAATACCAATTATATAGAGCCTTATTTGCAAATTTTTACAAAAGGTATCACCGGATTCAATGATGCTTCCCTCACCGGAAGTATTGATACGCGAAATAGCGACTTGAAGATATCTGCTAATATTCCTTATGGCCGTTTTGATAAATATGGATTTAATGGTATCCAGTTAGAAGGCAGAGGAAATCTGGATACGATTTCGCTCAATGGGAATATCACTACAATTACCATTAATGATAGTCTTAATTTCCCGAATACCAATATTTCAGTAGTTGCCAAAAACGATCATTCGCTCGTATCTATTAAAACCAGCGCTGACAATACTTTAAATGAAGCAAGTTTAAATGCGGATGTAATCACATTAGAAGATGGTGCCAGAATTCAGTTCCTACCCTCTTCGTTTGTTCTGAATACAAAAAAATGGAACCTTGAAAAAGAAGGGGAACTCATCCTTCGCAAAAAATTTATCAAAGCCACTGATGTAAAATTTACTCAAGGCTTTCAGGAAATTGAAGTAGAGACAGAAGAAGAAGATGGAGGCAATACCAATAACCTCATCGTAAAACTAAAAAATGTTGTTCTAGGCGATTTGACAAGTCCGTTCATGAAAGACCCAAGACTGGAGGGTATTACCAGTGGAGAAATTACCATGCGAGATTTCTTTGGTCAGTTCAATGCAGATGCGCTTTTAAAAGCAGAACAGTTTCGATTTAACGATGATTCAATTGGCCTAGTGAATATTAAATCAGGTTATAATAGTAAGACGGGGCTTATCCCTTTTGAAATTCAATCAGCCAATAAAGGATTTGATTTCAGCGCAAAGGGTTCCTATAATTTAAAAGATTCCATTCAACAACCATTGTACACAGATATTGATCTTAGAGACACCCGTATCCATTTATTGAATCAATTTTTGACCGGACTCTTTTCTGATTTAAAAGGACAAGCAAAAGGTAAACTGTCTATCAGTGGTGACCCTAAAAGCCCTACCCTACTAGGAAAAGTAAAACTGTTAAATGCGGGATTAAAAGTTGACTATACACAAGTATATTATACGATTGATTCAGCCAATATCAGTTTTGAAGAAGATGGTATTAATTTTGGACAATTCACCATAAAAGATCAGTATAAAAATACCGGTAGTGTAAAAGGTAAATTATACGAAAGAGGATTTAAGGATATGGCTTTTGATTTTGATCTATCGACCAATAAGCTATTGTTGATAGACACAAAACTGGAAGACAACCAACAGTTTTATGGAAGAGCCATTGGGAGGGTGAGTACATTTAGTTTAAAAGGACCTGAATCCAATGCTAAAATGACATTGGTAGCAGAATCAACAGATAGCTCACATATTTATATCCCGAACTCAGTAACGAGAGAAAGTGGAAGTGCCGATTTCATTGTATTTAAGGAGTATGGTACAGAAATGTTGAATACCAAGAACAAATCAGGATTTAATCTAACTGTGGATCTTGATCTTACAGCTACCAATAAAACAGAGATTGATGTGATTCTGGATGATCTTACAGGTGACGTAATCAAAGCTACCGGAAATGGCCGTTTGAGAATTCGTGCCGGCACCACTGAGCCCTTATCCATCAGAGGTCGATACAATATTGAGAAAGGAAATTACGATTTCAATTTTCAGTCATTTATCCGGAAGCCATTTGAATTGATGCCAAATGCCGGAAACTATATTGAATGGACAGGAGACCCATTTAAAGCAGATATCCGTATTGATGCGCAGTATACTGCAGAAAGAATTGCCATGTATGATCTTGTTTCCAATTTACAAGTAGATGGTTCAACAAAAGGGTATCGTGGGGAAGTATATGTAATCGCTGAATTAAGAGATAAATTAACCGCTCCTAAAATACGCTTCAGATTAGACTTTCCACAGGGTAGTCCGGTTAAAAGTGATAATGTATTAGCGCAATACATTAACCGCTTAGAAAATGATGAAAATGAAATATTGAAACAAGTATCTTTCCTAATTGTATTCAACACATTTGCTCCGCCTAGTGTAGGCAATAGCGGTAGCAGCGCAGCCAATAATTCATTAACTACTATTGGCGCTAACACCTTATCACAAATATTGACCAAAGAGATCAATAAAATGTTCTCTAACTTTTTATACAAACTTACCGGTGATAAAAGTTTGCGATTTGATTTAGGAACATCTTGGTACAGTAATAATGAAATTACCAGTAATGTTGCTGGTGGTACATTGAATAATAATACAATTGATCGATCACGTGTAAACTTTAAACTGGGTAAGAGTTTCTTTCAGGATAAAATGATAGTCACATTTGGTGGCGATCTCGATTTTAATGTGAGTAACTCAGCTGCTATAAAAAATGGGAATTTTCAATGGCTTCCTGATTTGAATGTAGAGTTCATACTATCAAAAGATAGAAAACTCAGAGCCATTCTATTCAATAAAAATAGTCTTGATATTTCCAATACCGGTGCCGGGGGTATAGGAAGAAGAAATCGTTTTGGAGCCAGTATCTCTTACAGAAAAGACTTTGATAAATTATTCGCTACCAAGCCTGATGATATTGTGTTCAAACCTGCTGCAGACAGCACACAAAAAAGTCCGGCAAGCGGTCAATGATGGTTAATAACTGGAAGTACTGCAGTAGCATTGGGTTTGGCATTTCTTAAACGATACACATAGAAATAACGTACTACCTTCCCTCCTCTTTTTTGATCAATTACTACAGGTGCGTCAATACGATTAAAATAAGGCTCCATCAATTTCTGCACATCTGCCGGCAAGTTTGATGGTAAAATATAATAAGCATCAGACCCTTGTTGTAAAACCTGCCTGTCCTGATTCAGCCAAACAAATTTGTGTAGATCTTGCAAAGCACCAACACCCACCAAATTAATTCCTGTAGTTCGAGCAGTGTAAAATTCCAGATGTCCACCCGGAAACCATTTATGCACCACCAACGGATCTGTTATTTTCATGGTACCGGCAGCAATATCAGCTTTACGTAAAGCATCAAAAGCAAAACTAAAATCTTTCCAACCCGACATATCCAATGTTGGACAATACTCTCCGTAATTCTCTTTTTGTTGACTACCAAAATTGACAGGAGAAAAGCGTATCAGTAAGGTTCCGGTGATCAATACCGTCAAAACAAGCCCTAAAGATGCTTGCAATATGATGGGTACATTTCTATTGGTTCTTTTTTGCAGGTACATGGCTGCTACAAAATACAAGGGTATATAAGCAGGCCCGGCCCAATGTGGTAAAGTTGGATTGAATAATGCTACTGTCCAAAAAATGAGTATCATAGGAATACTCATCCATCCCAACCAAAGTTTGATTCTTTTTCTCGCAAATCGAATTCGATTGGTGATGGCTGCAAAAAGTCCGACCAGTATGACTATAAACAAAAATGGATGTTGATACAATGCTTCCCCCGCTATTTCTTGTCCTAGCATATCCCATCTAAGCGAAGTATTGGAAACTCTTTCCGAATGAAAACGATAGGTGATAAAATCGTTTTGATAATTCCAATAAAAAATAGGGAAAATACAAATGAGCGTAACCAACACCCCCATATACAGTCTCCAATTGGTTAGCCATTGAATCCGGCTAAACAGTAAAAATGCTCCAAAGCCCGCCCATAAATACAATCCATGAACCTTACTCAATGCAGCTAACCCAATCATTAAGCCTAACAACAACCATACACTCAGATTTTCCTCATCACGTTTCAACAGCAAATGAGCCATGATATACAAAGAAGCAGTCCAGAAAAGCATTTGAGGAGAATCCGGAAGGATAAAGAGCCCTGCAATAAACCCGGTGTAAATAGACAAAGTATAGATCCAGGCTGCTAACCATCCTACTCGTTCACTATCCAATAATTTCCCCAGTTTAAAGATGATCCAAGTAGCAAAACCTGAACAAATAATTGCTCCTAAGCGGAGGGTTACCTCATTAACCCATGATAGATTGAATGTTGTTAATCGTATCAACCAACCAACCATTGGTGGATGATCAAAATGATTCCAATCGGACTGTATTGCGTAAGTCCAATAATACACTTCATCATTACCCAGTTCCAAGAAAGCTGCTGCTAACAGTTTAATGATGCTGCTAATAATGATCAGCCAAAAAACTTTTCTGCTATATTTTTGATACATGATGTCGCTGAAAATGCAAAGACCGTACCAGTCATTTACTCAATAGCCAACGAACGGCTAACTCATAGCCTTTCAACCCCAATCCAATGATACTGCCTGCTGCTTTGCCTGAAACATGAGACAATTTTCTGAATTCCTCACGTGCATGTACATTACTAATATGAACTTCCACTACCGGTGCTTTCACTGCTGCAATGGCATCACCAATGGCAACAGAAGTATGGGTGTATCCACCCGGATTTAAAATGATGCCATCATAATTAAATCCACAATTTTGGATGGCATTAATCAGTTCGCCTTCAATATTACTTTGAACATAATGAAACTCAACCGCAGGAAATTGGGTTTTGAGTGCTTCAAAAAATTCTTCAAAGCTTTGAGTTCCGTAAACAGATGTTTCCCTTTGACCCAAGAGGTTCAAATTCGGACCATTGATGATGGCGATCTTCATGTACCGAAGTTAATAAAAAATGGTCACAGATGTTTGTAGCATGCTGTGACCATTCCAAAAGTATAGAACTTGATGAATTAATTCATTCGTTCTTTAATCATGGAGATAAAATCATCAAACAAATAGCGACTATCATGTGGTCCGGGTGTACTTTCCGGATGATACTGCACACTGAAAGCGGGTTTATTCTTTAATCTGATACCTTCAATAGATTGATCATTCAGGTTAACATGTGTGATCTCTACTTCAGCGTGATTGCGTACCGCTTCAGGATCCACTCCAAAACCATGATTCTGTGTAGTAATCTCACACTGACCGGTAATGATATTTTTCACCGGATGATTCAATCCACGATGACCATGATGCATTTTAAAAGTAGGTATACCATTCGCCAATGCCAGTAACTGATGACCCAAGCAAATACCAAATACGGGTTTGTCTTCCTGAAGGAGTCCTTTAACGGTTTCTACTGCATAATCCATAGCAGCAGGATCACCGGGACCATTGGAAATAAAATATCCATTGGGATTGAATTCCTTCAATCTGCTTAATGGTGTTTTAGCAGGGTGTACACGCACATGTGCACCACGATCTACCAAACACTGGAGAATATGACGTTTGATACCAAAATCCAATACAGCAACTTTCAAGGGGGAATGGGCATCTCCCATTTCATATTCCTCTTTGGTACTTACGGTACTAGCCAATTCCAGTCCATCCATATCAGGAACATCTGCCAACATTTTTTTCAAGATTTCTACATCGAGAATATCAGAAGAGATGATACAATTCATGGCTCCTTTTGCACGAATATGTGTTACCAAGGCACGGGTATCTACATTATCGATAGCAACAATTTGATTGGCTTTGAGATAATCGTTCAAATTTCCATTGGCTTGAATACGACTATATTGCTCTTCAAGATTACGCGAGATCAATCCATGGATCTTCACACTCGCACTTTCTACGTCAGAATCTTTCACACCATAATTACCGATATGTACACTATTCATAATCACAATCTGGCTAGTATAACTGGGATCTGTGAATACTTCCTGATAGCCGGTCATACCCGTATTAAAACAGATCTCTCCCGTAGCAGTACCGATCTTTCCGAAAGCGTGTCCATAAAAAACATGGCCATCGGCCAGTACAAGAATTGCAGGTTGTTTGGTTTGGGGCATGGTTGATTGCTGTTTAACGATGCAAAAAAAAGGTTTGTTGGTTAAAAATGATAGAAGAAGTTTCTCACATTGGTTTTAGCTGCGTTCAAAAACCGATCAGACATAAAAAAAGCAAGACGGTAAGGTCTTGCTTTTTGATATGAAAACATCTTTCCAATTATTCAGCTGTTTTTTCAGTTGATTCTTCAGTAGCCGGTGTTTCTGCAACAGGAGCTTCAGCTTCGGCTTTCTTAGGAGCACGACTACGACGAGTTTTCTTAGCAGGTTCAGCAGCCTGAGCAGCACCCTTACCATAGATCTCATTGAAGTCAACCAGTTCGATCATCGCTTTTTCAGCGTTATCGCCCGGACGAATGCCCAACTTCAAAATACGTGTATAACCACCCGGACGACCAGCTACTTTCGGACCTACTACTGTAAACAATTCTTTTACAGCGCTTTTGTCTTGCAGATAGCTGAACACCACTCTATGCTGATGCATGATGGTTTCTTTGTTATCAGACTTTTTTGTTTTGGTGATCAACGGCTCAACGTAAGTTCTCAATGCTTTCGCTTTCGCCAAAGTGGTAACGATACGCTTGTGTGTGATCAATTGACTAGCAAGGTTTGCCAGCAATGCTTCCCTGTGTGCTTTCTTACGACCCAGGTTGTTGATTTTGTCTCCGTGACGCATGACTTGTTGTTTTTATACCCTACACCGTGTCAGGAATTGTAGAGTGTGATGAATAGCTTTGAGTTACAAGCTTCACGCCGCACGCGACAAGAAAATATCTATATGTTGCGTGTTGCGTGCAGCTTGAAGCTTGCAGCCTAATTGTCTAAATTATCCAAACCCAATTTATTCAAATCCATTCCGAAACTCAGTCCACGTTCAGTTAATACCTGCTCGATTTCAGAGAGGGATTTCTGACCGAAGTTTCTAAATTTCATCAGGTCTTCCTGCTCGTATTGAACCAGTTCGCTTAAGCTGTTGATCTTAGCGGCTTTCAAACAGTTGAAAGCACGTACAGAAAGATCTAGGTCTTCAAGCGGAGTTTTCAATACTTTACGCAGTTGTAGTACATGCTCATCTACCACATCTTCTTTCTTGTCTTCTTTGTTATCGAAAGTGATGTTTTCATCGGTGATGATCATCAGGTGCTGGATCAGGATTCTTGAAGCCTGTTTCACTGCATCTTCAGGATGAATAGTACCATCGGTAGCTACTTCAAGGATTAATTTCTCGTAATCGGTACGCTGTTCTACACGATAGTTCTCAATACCGTATTTAACGTTTTTGATTGGCGTGTGAATAGAGTCGATTGCAATATATCCGAAAGGAGCATCTTTCACTTTGTTCTCTTCAGCAGGGATATAACCACGACCACGAGAGATCGTTAATTCGATATCCATTTTAGCAGAAGAATCCATGGTGCAAATCACTAATTCAGGATTCATCACCTGGAAATGTTGAGAAACCTCACCCAACATACCGGCAGTAAATTCTGTACGGTTCTTGATAGAGAGGCTGATTCTTTCATTGGCTACATCATGCTCAACATGCTTTTTGAAACGTACCTGCTTCAGGTTCAGGATGATTTCGGTAACATCTTCTGTTACACCCTTCATAGTAGCAAATTCGTGGTCTACACCTTCGATTTTGATACCTACGATCGCATATCCTTCCAAAGAACTTAATAATACACGGCGAAGTGCATTACCAATGGTCAGACCGTAGCCTGGCTCTAATGGACGGAATTCAAATTGACCTTCAAAATCAGTTGCTTTTTGTAAAACGATTTTGTCTGGTTTCTGGAAGCTTAATATGGCCATATTAAAACTTGATTTTTTTACTGCGTTAGTGAAAAGTCAAAAGTGAAAAGTGAAATTTTGACTTTTCACCTTTCACGTTTCACTGTTATTATTTAGAATACAATTCTACGATCAGTTGCTCCTTGATATTCTCAGGAACATTCTCACGCTCTGGGTAAGTAATGAAAGTACCCTTCTTCTCTGCTTCGTTCCAATCTAACCAGCTGAACTTAGGGTTCTTACCGCGGGTTTTGCTAACGATCGATGAATTATCAGCGCTCTTTGGTTTGTAAGCAATGATATCACCCGGCTTACACTGGTATGATGGAACGTTCATAGTTTCACCATTTACAGTGATGTGTTTATGGTTTACCAACTGACGTGCTTCAGGACGGCTGGCAGTTAAACCCAAACGGAAAACGGTATTATCCAAACGCGCTTCCAGGAGTTTAATCAGGTTTTCACCGGTAACACCTTTAATACGAGATGCTTCTTCGAATGTTTTACGGAACTGACGCTCTAATACACCATAAGTATATTTAGCTTTTTGTTTTTCTCTCAACTGAAGAGCATATTCACCTAAGCTTTTACGCTTACGTGCTGCACCATGTTGACCCGGAGGGTTGCTGTTTTTGCCTAACCACTTCGCATTACCGAGGATCGGCTCACCGAAGATTCTTGAAATTTTGGTCTTAGGACCAGTGTAACGTGCCATTGTGTTTTATTTTTTCGATTTTTTAATGACGATCCGGTATCCTAAAAATCTAAAATCAATACCGAACCCTATGTAAGTTTGATTTGATGATCTTTGATTTTTTGATTGATATGAAAACAAATCAAAAAATCAAAGATCAAAAATTCAAAGATTAAACTCTTCTCTGCTTAGGAGGTCTGCAACCATTGTGTGGTAGAGGGGTTACGTCTTTGATAGAAGTAACTTCGATACCTGATTGTGAAATAGAGCGGATTGCACCTTCACGACCGGCACCCGGACCTTTTACAAATACATCAACTCTTTTCAATCCCGCTTCCAATGCTACTTTAGCAGCATCAGCAGCAGCCATCTGAGCTGCATATGGAGTATTCTTTTTAGAGCCTTTGAAGCCCATTTTACCGGCGCTGCTCCAACTGATCACCTGTCCGGTTTTGTTGGTAAAGCTGATAATGATGTTGTTGAATGTAGCTGAGATACGAACTTCACCAGCAGCATCAACTTTTACAACTCTTTTCTTGGCAGCAGCTTTTGCACTGTTCTGCGCTTTTTGTGGTTTTGCCATGTTCTTTTTTTGAGGTAGTCGTCCCGATTGATCGGGATTGTTATTTAATGAAAATTCCGCCTAAGGCGGAAACCGGTACACTCTCCTTTCCACCTGAGGCGGATTATCCAAGCTGTAACGGATTTGTATAATAAAGTCTGCCGAAAGGAAATCCATCCGGCAGACTCATTCATTATTTCTTAGGTGCCTTCTTCTTACCGGCAACTGTCTTACGCTTACCCTTTCTAGTACGGCTGTTTGTTTTAGTACGCTGACCACGAACAGGCAATCCTTTACGGTGACGCAATCCACGGTAACAAGCGATATCCAATAAACGCTTGATGTTCATAGACACTTCACTACGCAATGCACCTTCAACCTTGAACTCATTGTTAATGATGTTACGGATAGCAGTTTGCTCATCATCATTCCATTCATTCACTTTCTTATCGAAATCAATGTTTGCTTTTGATAAGATATACTGAGCGGTTGAACGACCAATACCGAATATATAGGTCAGACCAATTTCGCCTCTTTTGTTCTTTGGTAAGTCAATACCGGCAATACGAGCCATATTCTGATTTTAATTTTAAACTTAATTACGATCTGCCAACTATAAACAGTTAACAGACATGAATTATCCCTGACGCTGCTTATAGCGGGGATTTTTCTTGTTGATCACGTACAATTTGCCCTTCCTCTTCACGATCTTGCAATCTGCACTACGCTTTTTGATCGAAGCTCTGACTTTCATTGCTTTATTATTTATCGCTTTACTGCTTCCGGCTTCCAGCTCATGCCGTCAGCGTTCCGCAAATGATTTACTTATACCTGAAAATAATTCTTCCCCTACTCAAATCGTATGGACTCATCTCCACTCCTACTTTATCACCAGGCAGAATTCTGATATAATGCATCCTCATTTTGCCTGAGATGGTGGCCAGAATTTCATGACCATTTTCTAACTTAACACGGAACATAGCATTGCTCAGTGCTTCTAGAATTACTCCATCTTGTTTAATCAACGGTTGTTTCGACATACTATTTTTGGGGCTGCAAAGATATTAGATTGCAATGGAAATATGAAAATTTCGGGGAAAAAATTCCCATTTTTGTGGAAAATAGGGTAAAATAATGACCCTGAACCCCTTATAAAGGCAAATATACGCTATCTGAACAGGGCTACCGGCAGAATAATTTCCCAATAATTCACCCTGGCACCACCTACCAACTGCTGATCCAGCAGCCTACTATAGCGGAAGCCAAAAGTTACGGGTTCTTGGTTCCACCAACGGGTATCAAAGAAGAGTTCCCCTCCCAAAGTGCCAAAATTGAATTGTCGCCCGGTACGTAGACTTCTTCCTACCGATAGATCATAAAAAGCATTCAGCCGCAACCGCTGGAAATATACCAATTGCCCAAAACCCCAATCCAGATAAGCAATCGGGAAATGATAATTCACCCCCAACTTGTACATCCTAGGTAAATTGATGGCGGTATAGCCTCTTGAAAAAGGGAAATTGTCTGAAAAATTGAATTGATTTAAAGTATCCCTGCTTTGAATAGCGCCGGTAAGTACCAGATTATGATTACGATGTAAACCGGGTAGATACAAAGTACCACTCACCAACATTTGCCAAGCCCGGGTATCGCCCAATGTTTGCCGATAACGGGTTTGAAAACTTTGTCCCCATCTCGGAAAAATATGTTGAACCGCCCTTTGGATTTGTCCGGCATACAAGAAGCGAAGATCCACATAATTAAAGTTCGCATCTCTGAATATATTCTTCGCGATCCCGATCCAACTCACAGCACTTCTGTTCAAGGTAGCCTGCAAAGTCAGGTTACGAAATTGTTTACCTCCGGTAAAGTTGAAGGGCAGTCTCAACCCGGCATAAGCTTCCCATACATTCCACTGCAACAAAGTATCCCTATTCAGTCGAACCGAACGCTGCCAGGTTTGCGAGGCACCAAAAACCGGTTGCAAATAAGTACCTCCATACGCTCCATCATAACTGATTTTATGGCTCCTTTCATTCTCGTTAAATGTATATGCCAACTCAGAAGAAAAAGTATTCAATACATTTTGTCCATATAACGTGAAGGAATACTCCGGACGATCATAGTAAGGACGCCAGCTATGGATATTCAACAATCGGAACGACTTTTTATAGTTCGTCACAGGATAATCTCCCGACACTTGTAATGCAGTTCCTGTAATAGATTGTTGAATGGAATGATCGATGTACAAAGGCTTCAATGCATCTTCAGTCTTTACTTTCTCCCATAAAGGTTGAAAAGAAGCCAAGCGATACCCATCAGCAGTAAAAGCTGAAGCAATAACCTTTCCAGTCTTATTGATGACGCCTTGATAAATCCCCGTTGGAAAAGAAGCCAAGCGATATGGATCCGGATGGTCTGGCTTATCAATGATCGCCCACAATTCATCTCTTCCCGCATGTGTGGTACTGAATAACAAAGTGTCTCCTTGTATTTGCAAGAATCCAATGATCCGATTGGTAGGTTTGAGTAACGTACGAGATTGTTGACCGGTGAAGTCGCTCCATATAATACCCATATCCCCGTTTTTCATCCTTTGCACCACATACAATCCTTGATCATTTTTTGAGAATCGAGGATAGGAATAAACAATATCTTTTTGGGTGAGAATGGTATCGAATTTTGCATCTGACAAATCAGTTCGTATCAATGTACTACCCCCTGATTCATCCATAGCAACTGCAACCAATTTCTTTTTATCTGTTGACAGATCAGGAGAGAATAGCCTTGTTTTCGTTTTGATTGTTTTCAAAACACCGGTATTCAAATCAAGCAATTTCAATGAGTGATACTCTACATTTCCCCAGCGAACATCAGGTTGATAAGCCGTGTAAAGAATATGCTGATCGCGATAGCTGAAATAAGGATCTATTGCAATATCTCGTACAGCTATCTTTTCCGAACTACCATCTTCCTTCACTTTCAAAAACACAGGTATTTGTGAGTAGCTGTTATACAAAGAAATGATTGAACCATCTTCCATTAAATACGGAAACTGGTAGTTGTTTACATTATTCTTTTCAACAGCAGTGAGCCATGTAGGTTCTGAAGAAGAACTTGTCCATTGTGATCGATAAAAATTCAATGCATCATCAACAAATGTTGAAAACGGAATACCGGTATGTTTTTTCACAGCTCCCTGAAAAGGATAAATCAACGGTTTGAATCTTGCTGCATCATCCGTTACTTTTTGCCAGAGGTCATTACCATATTTTTTTCTCCCGTATGCTACCAATAAATAACCCAGGTCATAATGGTCCGGTACAAAATGACGCAATGATCCATTCCGGAGTTTCATATAGCTATATTGCTTGTTCGCGAAATGCAAAGATTGATACGCACTGAAAAAATTCGGCAGACTTCCTCTCCCCTGTCTGGTAAACTGCGTTTCGGTATACACGGCATCCCCTTCAAAGAACCAATCGGGAATACTAGTGGCGTTCGCAACAGCCTGTCCTTCTTCACCCAATATCAATGATGCCAATTTTGATAACCCTTTATTGAAATTGCTGTATTGCTGTACATGTCTGAATTCATGAATGGCCAGATTGCTGAGCCAGTCTGTAGCACCCAAATTGAATGCATTTTGCGGCGCGGTTGTGTACAATTCGCTTCTGAAAGGCGCTAGTCCAACATATCCATTAGATATCAGTGTTCGGTGTTGCAAAACCATACTCACTTTACGCAATGAGCTTCCCAAGCTGTTACTATTTTTTTGCTGCAAGCCATGAATAATACTAGCAATATTTACGGCCTGCTGCTCTTGTCCGGCAGGAAACACAACACGAACGGTATCAGTATCAATCTGCTTCCATTTCTGAGAAATAGGATTCCCTCCAAAACGTTGGGCGAATAAGGAACTCGTTAAAAAAAGGAAAAATAAAACAACCGGCGAGCGCATGTATATGGATTTACAACCAAGATACGTAATCCATTTATTCTGAGATGTGTTGAAGAACCACAGAAGATCAAAAGACCTTCTGTGGTTAAAAATATTACATAGGAGAACTGGTCAAGTGAATCTTCGTCATATCCAAGTAGTGATTTTGTAACTGGTGTACAAAATGAACATTGGGATTATGTCTTCTGTCTTCTCGATACCACATTTCCATTTGTGAGAAATCACCTGCTTTGGGCGTTACAATACGAAAAGAGCCTTTCATATATTTCACCGAACCATCATCATTGGGCTGTTTGGCAAAACTGAGTTTCAGTAGGGTGTCTTCATTTAATGGAATCGGATGAAGTTGATCCTGACTGAACCAGAATTCCTGTACATCGGTTCGAACACAAATCTGTTTTTCGTCTCCATTCAGGCGAACTACTTCTCCTTCCCACATTTTTCCTTCATACTCCGCCATTACATAGTCGCCGATTTTGATGTCGCTGAATTTAATCATATGGCAATTAGTTTTAGGAGCATAAGTTAAGGAATTTTTGAATTCAAAAAAAAGACTCTGGAATACTGCTTTTTTCTGTGCATTTCTGTGTCTTTAGTGGCAACATTTTTGATTGCCACTGAAAGCACTGAAGGACACTGAAGTATTATCTTATTGGGGATTTCTTTTTTGAGGTGGCTTTTTGTTCGTTTTCCAAGACCCTAAATTTTACAATCGTGGAAATTAATTTCAAAGGCAAGGGCTTATCTAACGGAAATTGTATGGCACCTTTTGATGTATGATAAGGCTTTAACTCCTCCTGAAAATTCGCCACCCCGGAAGAAGACGGATAAAACCCAATATGGTTTTTCATGGCTGCGAAATACACCAAATTCCCCTCCTGATAAAAACAAGGCATCCCATAACTGATCTTCTCCACTGCCTTAGGCGCCGCCTTCTGAATCGTAGTACGCATGGTTCTTAACAGCTTCTGCTTATCCGCAGGAAAATCTTGGATGTAGGTGTCGATATCTGGGTAGGATTTCATCTCTTAAAGTAAAAATTAAAAAGTCAAAATTCAAAAGTTAAAAATTAAAAGTTATGATAGCCCCTCACTTTTTTAACTTTTGAATTTTGATTTTTGACTTTATCAAATCATTCCGCCCAACTCATCGTATATCCCGGATTTTCTATTTCCAAAGCTTCTACGGTTAGTTGTAGGGGATGAAAAGTATCTACCATAACCGCTAATTCCTGTGTTTCTTTTTTACCAATGCTCTTCTCTACAGCACCTGGATGTGGACCATGCGGTATACCTGCAGGATGAAGCGTGATCATTCCTCTGGTTACATTTTTACGGCTCATAAAATCACCATCCACATAATACAATACTTCATCACTATCTATATTGCTATGGTTGTATGGGGCGGGTATGGCATCAGGATGATAGTCATATAACCTCGGACAAAAACTACATACCACAAAATTGTGTGCTTCAAAAGTTTGATGCACCGGTGGTGGTTGATGCACACGGCCGGTAATTGGTTCAAAATCATGAATACTGAATGCAAAAGGATAACAATACCCATCCCATCCTACTACATCAAAAGGATGATGTGCATAGTGAAGTCCGTACAGGATTCCTTTTTTCTTGGTTTGAATCAAAAAATCGCCTGCTTCGTCAAATGTCAACAGTTGTTGCGGTGTTCTGATATCGCGTTCACAGTAAGGTGAATGCTCCAGCAGTTGTCCATATTTGCTGACATAACGTTTGGGATAGCGGATCGGACTAAAACTTTCGACTATGAATAAACGATTATCAGCTGTATCAAATTTGATTTGATAAATAGTACCCCTTGGTATCACCAGATAATCTCCATATGCAAAAGTGATTTGTCCGTATTGCGTGATGAGGACTCCACTGCCTTCATGCACAAAGATCATTTCATCTGCATCAGCATTTTTATAGAAATAATCTTTCATACTTTCTTTTGGTGCAGCCAAAACAATATGGCAATCATTATTCACTAATACCGGCTTTCTGCTTTTCAGATAATCTGCCTCAGGCTTGATATGAAACCCTTCAAAGCTGCGATGTTTGAGCATTTTTTCTTCGGCAACACGTGGTTGTACGTTTACCGGCTCATCGGTATGAATAATCTGAGTCGGTGGGTAATGATGATAAAGCAATGAATAATCATTACTAAAACCTTCGGTTGAAAACAGTTGTTCTGAAAATAGAGAACCATCGTCTTTACGAAACTGGGTATGACGTTTATGTGGAATGCGACCCAATGTATGATAGTGTGGCATAAAAAACTTCGTTTAAGAATAAAGAATGAAGAGACAAGGTATAAGATGGAGCAATCATCTCCAATGCGTTACTTGTTTTCGACCAATGCCAGAGAGAGCATGAGGAAATAATATTTCCATCTGCGTTTATCGATCCAGTAAGTAAAATTTCGTTTAAATGGCATAGGTTGCAATTGCTAAGGTGAAATTAGTAAAGTTTATGAAGAAAATAGGGATTCTATCAGATACCCATGGTTTTTTGGATGAGGCCGTATTTCGTCACTTTGAAGACTGTGATGAGATCTGGCATGCCGGTGATTTTGGCAATGATGCATTGGCAGAACAACTCCGTTCTTTTAAACCCCTAAGAGGGGTGTATGGAAATATTGATGGACAAGATATTCGCGCTTATTATCCCGAACTACTGCAATGGACTTGTGAAGAAGTACATGTGATGATGTTGCATATTGGCGGCTATCCACCTAAATACAATAGTCGATCCAAGCCCTTGATACAGCGACACAAACCACAATTATTCATTTCCGGACACTCACATATTTTGAAAGTGATGTATGATGATGCATTGAATTGTCTGCATATTAATCCGGGTGCTGCGGGAAAACAAGGTTGGCATAAAGTACGAACATTGGTAAGATTAGATATCGATGGGAGTGAAATGAAGAATTGCAGGGTGATTGAGTTAGGAGGAAGATGAAAAAATATCGAATGATGAATATTGAATCATGAAGTTGTATCCTATTCATGTCCTTCTCCCTCACCACTCATCACATTTTAACAAACATCTACATCCGGCTCATCCCTAAATTGGCATTCTAAAATTCATACACATGAAACCATTTACACGCATGCTTTTCACGGCATTGTTTTTTTGTCTCCTACAAACCACCATTTATGCACAGAATACTGAAGAAGCTGCTGCCAGGGCTTGTTTAGAAAACTATATGAGTGGCGTGGGAGACCGAGTAGAGAAAGCTTTTCATCCTAGTGCTACCATGAAGTACACAGATATTAGTACAGGCGAATTTAAAGATGTACCTATTGCAGAATATATTGCTCGTGTGAAGGCCAATACTACTCCTCCAAAAAGAAGTATCAGCATCCTGTCTTTGAATATAGAAGGTACCGCTGCCAATGCCAAAATCAAGATTGAAACAGAAACTGTGATCATGTATGACTATATGAATATGGTGAAGATCAATGGAGAATGGAAAATCGTAAGTAAGATTTTCTCAAGGATCAATAAACAATAAGTTTTCGAGAATAATTATCAAAAGCAGGCCATATCATCGCCTGCTTTTTTTTGAAATTTTATCTCATCAAGAGAAAGTTGTAATTTTTCGGAAAGTAAATCAATCCTTATGTCATCCTCTGTTAATCGTCGTGAGCTTTTAAAATTTGGTTCCCTGGCCGCATTGGGTATGGGACTTCGTTTGCCTTCCTTTGGCTTGGGCAATGAAGAAGGTATTTTACGTAATTACGGTATGGCAGATGGGTTGATCAATCTAAGCTCCAATGAAAATCCATATGGTATTTCACCCAAAGCAAGAGAAGCATTACTCAGTGCATTGGGTGAAGCGCATCGATATCAATACAATCATGCCAATCTAAAAGACTTTAAAAAAGAGTTGGCCAACTATTATGGTGTGAATGCCGATCAAATTTTGGTAACCGCGGGTTCAGGTGAGGCACTGGGATTATTGCCGCGTCATTTTCGAGGCAAGCTGGTAACTGCCAATCCTACTTTCGGCATACTACCCGCAACTGCAAAGATGCTGGGAAACAAAGTAGTGGAAGTACCGCTTACGGCTGATCAAAAACATGATCTGCCTGCTATGTTGAAAGAAGTTGACAATGAAACAGAACTTGTGTATGTATGTAACCCGGCCAATCCAAGCAGTACGATTGTTTCTCCTACTTCTCTTAAGAACTTTTGTGTAGAGGCTTCCAAGAAAGCTTATGTTGGAGTGGATGAAGCCTATATTGATTTTCTCGATGCTCCGGATAATGAATCCATGATGCAACTCATCGAAAAACATCCTAAGGTATTTATCATCGGCACTTTCTCTAAGATCCATGCAATGGCCGGATTGAGAATTGGTTGGGTAATTGGTCACGCAACACTGATCAAAGCATTGTCCGATAATTATTTCAACAGAACCCAGGCTGCTATGTCTGCTTTGTCTATGAGTGCTGCGCTAGCAAGTTTGAAAGATCCGGAATGGCATCAATTGAGTAAACAAAAAAATGCTGCTGCAAGGGAATATGCTTATCAAGAGTTGAAAAAAATGAATATTGATGTTATTAAATCATACACCAATTTTCTCTTCTTCCCTATCCCGAATTATTCCGGCGACTTCGCCGCAGATATGCTGAAGAAAAATATATTCTTGCGTTCTTCCAATTATGTTCATGGCAAATGGGCAAGAGCCAGTGTTGGAACGATGGATGAGATGAAAGTGTTTATTGAAGTGATGAAGGGTGTGAAAGTTTAGATAATGAATTTGAAAATTTGTCCAAAGGACCCATTAGGGAAAATGTGGTAATTTGAAAATGAGTAGAAGAATGACAGTTCCCATTTTCAAATTACCACATTTTCAAATTTTCAAATTAGTTATTACATCCCCGGCACCAAGCCTCTTGCAATCGGCTCACCTCTAAATGGCCAAGGCACACCTGCAAGGATGAGTAACAATGCAATTAGGAAGTAAAAAAATGCTTTTCTGTATTTCACTTCGTCGCTAACAGATTTTTTAGCCATACCATGAGCAAGGGTGAGAAATACAATCGCCAATATCATGGTCAATGGATGCTCTAACCAATAGAAACGGTAGAACTTATCTTTCATCATGCTCACTCCTTCGGGTAATGTAGTAGTAAAAAAACCATAGCGACCAGCCGCCCACTGATACAAACCCAATAATAGTGTAGTATGACCTGCAATCATTGTAAACAACCAGGTCTTTTTATCGCCTGGAGCAAATACTTTTTTGTTTTGCCATCCACTCCATGCTTTTAAAATAGAAACCAATAGTAAGATGAGGATAACCCAACGTAACAGGTTATGTAAATGCAGTAATCCGGTATCCATATGCGTTGTTTTGTTTACTGCAAGATAGGGAACCTAGTTGATAGTGCATGGTCAATGGCTTATAGTTGATAGCATATGGCGAAAAGATGTCAATTACATAAAAAAGGTTGACCTTTTTTGTTATCTAATAACCATTGGGCATATTGGAGCCCGCGGTTCTGTGTCTGGGTAAAGCTCAAGGTGGCTCGATGCCACCTTGAGCTTTTTATTACCATTGGTATATATGATCACCTTTGGTCTGGTCTGGGTAGTCAAATGTACTAATCCTTCTCTAAAACCATCTGGAGTTTGTTTTCCAGGTAGATGCCTATGGATTCTTTTTCCATTGTAATATTCAACTGCCTTTTTTACTTTCCTTTTTAAACCATTAAAATCCTTTATTGTCCAGCGTTTCAGGAACTCGTTTTTAATAATTCCATTCAATCGCTCTGCATAAGCATTGTCTTGAGCCTTGTATCCCATACTAATCCAAATACCTTGTTTAGACAACTCAGCTATATAGCGATGATCTATATATTGGCTTCCGCGAT
>NZ_JBHYCW010000003.1:0-84791 GCF_051861365.1 Sediminibacterium sp.
CACGCCTTACGGTTACTTAACTGCTCTTCTTCTACCAGATGATGCGCAGTTTCCCGTTTCGCTTCAGGCGTTAAAACTTTTTTGCAATCAGGTTTTTCATGGCTCGGTTCTCAAGGCTCAATTCAGCTACAATCTTTTTGTATTCACTGATCTCGGCTTCCATCTGCTTCATCTTTACAACATCGCTCACTTCCATACCTCCATACTTTGCTTTCCAGTTGTAAAATGTTGCTTCGCTGATTCCCATCTCTCGGGCAATGTCTTTAACAGCAATTCCTGATTCCTGTTTTTTCATGGCAGATACTATCTGCGATTCGGTAAATCTTCCTTTTTTCATGTCTTTCAAAGTTTAAAATTAACAAGCTTTTTCCCGTTAACTCTAACCAAGAATGGACAACTTTTTGGGGGAGCCTACACAGCCAAGAGACTCAGAGAGATATCCAACAATATCATGCCTTATACTTTGCAGAAGAAAGGTTTAGTTACGGCTATTACTGAAATAACTGAGTTGTTGGCCGAGGGCAATGAATTATCTATAGAGTTCAATAATTCACTCAAAGATTTAGCGATCACCAAAGAGAAAGAAATCCATATTTTCCGATTATTCCAGGAAGTGCTGAATAATACAATAAAACACGCGAATGCTTCTGAAATTAGGATTCATTTGTATGAGGAGAAAAATGAATTGAATATCCTGATAAAGGATAATGGCTGTGGATTTGACAAAGAAAAAGTGATGGATCAGGGAAAAGGTTTAGGATTACAAAATATCCTTCGCCGAGCTGGAATATTAAAAGGGAAAGTATATCTTGAAACAATTCCCGGAAGTGGAACAGAATATCATTTCAGAATACCTTTATAGATATGGAACAACTGCCTCGTATTCGTGTTTTGATAGCAGACGATCATGATATTTTCAGAGATGGGCTCTCATTATTACTGTTGAAGGAGCCTGCGATCGAGTTAGTGGGAGATGCCGCCAATGGAAAACAATTGATACAAATGGCAAAAGAGCTCCAGCCGGATATTGTTTTAACAGATTTGAAGATGCCTCAAATGGATGGTATTGAAGCCATCAAAAGAATCAAAGAATTATATCCTGCTATCAAAGCCATTGCACTGTCTTCTTTTGATAGCGATGCAATGGTCATCGATGCTTTGGAAGCCGGTGCGATGGGCTATATCATTAAAAATGCAGATCGGGGAGAAATTATAGATGCCATCAGAATGGTATACACAGGAAGTCCCTACTACTGTAAAACAACATCAGGCCGTCTAGTAAAGCTCATTGCCCGAAGTGAATTCAATCCTTATAAAACAGATACTTCCAAACTTTTCTCTGATAAAGAGAAAGAAATCATCCGACTCATTTGTGAAGAAAAAACCAGCAAAGAAATCGGAGAATTACTCTTCATGAGTTCTCGTACCGTGGAAGGCCACCGAGTAAAGATCTTGGAAAAAATGGATGTAAAAACTACCGCAGGTATTGCTATCTATGCTATTAAGAATGGAATCTATAGCGCGCATCAGGAGTAATATTTTCGTTTCATTTCTTTCCACTGCTTCTCCATTCGTAACTTGCAGCCATGGATCAGGTATATACTTATGAATCGTTGTATGCATTTACCAAAGCAGTATTCATCAAAATGGGCTGTTCTGATATGGATGCCACTACTGCAGCCACTGTTTTGGTATCCGCAGACCTGCGCGGTATTGATAGTCATGGTGTAGCCCGACTCAGTGGCTATGTTCGATTGTGGGAAGTGAACAGGATCAATGCAACCCCAAATATTCAAGTGGTTCATGAAACACCGTCAACTGCTGTAGTAGATGGGGATGCCGGTTTAGGTCTGGTAGTAGCTCCTTTTGCAATGCAGATCGCTATTGAAAAAGCCAAACAAGTAGGTACTGGATGGGTAAGTGTTCGCAATACCAATCACTTCGGTATTGCAGGTTATCATGCGATGATGGCATTGGGGCATCAAATGATTGGAATGGCCATGACCAATGCAAGTGCCTTGGTAGCCCCTACTTTTTCCATTGAAAGAATGTTGGGTACCAACCCTATCGCAGTAGCTATTCCTGCAGGAGAACAACCTCCTTTTGTAGCAGACATGGCCACTACCACAGCCGCAAACGGCAAATTGGAAATACTGCAAAGAAAAAATGCAGAAGCACCGTTGGGTTGGGTACAGGATAAAGAAGGTCAAGCATCTACTGATGCCAATATTTTAAAGAAAGAAGGTGCCCTACTTCCATTGGGTAGCGATCGCGAGCATGGAAGTCATAAAGGCTATGCATTAGGTGCCATCGTTGATATTTTTTCCGCAGTACTCAGTGGAGGAAGCTATGGTCCTTGGGCCCCACCTTTTCCTGCATATGTGCCCATGCCCGAAAATATGCCGGGGAAAGGTCTCGGACATTTTTTTGGCGCGATGCGCGTAGACGCTTTTCGTCCAGCAGAGGAGTTTACAACGCATATGGATAATTGGATCACTCGTTTTCGTAATGCAAAGCCTGCGCCCGGACAAGACCGTGTGTTGATACCCGGAGATCCGGAAAGGGAATATGAAAAAGAGCGCATGGAAAAGGGAGTACCCATTGTGGCGAGTGTAGTAGAGGATTTGAAAGCAGTGGGAGAAAAATTCGGTATCGAATGGATGGCCTAACCCGCTGATCTAGCTAACAACTGTTCTTTAAAATCCCTGAGAACTTAACGTCTCAATAATTTACCTTTGCACCTCATTAACCAATAAAAAACGGGGGAGGGGGAATCTTATGAAAGTAATGAAGTTCGGCGGTACCAGCGTAGGTAAGCCGGAACGTATGCATCAGGTATCACAATTAATTACCAAAGATGCGACACCGAAAATAGTAGTGCTCAGTGCACTTAGTGGAACTACCAATGCTTTAGTGGAAATCAGTAACAGTTTATCTCAGGGTGATAGACAGGCAGCTAAACAAAAAATCGATCAATTAGAAGCACATTATCGACAGTTTGTGCTGGATCTCCTAAAAACAGATACTGTTCGCGCTAAAGCCAATGCAGTCATTGCCGAACATTTTGAATTCCTTAATATCATTTTGCGTATTTCTTTTAGTGAAGCGCTGAATAAAGATATTCTGGCACAGGGTGAATTGATGAGTACCAAATTATTCAGTTGCTACCTTGAGGAACAAGGAATCGATCATATGTTGTTACCCGCTCTTGAATTCATGACCATTGATGCCAATGAAGAGCCACAGTTGGGGAGTATCAAAGTTAAATTGAGTCAGCAACTACAACTTCATAAAGACAAAAAATTATTCATTACCCAAGGCTATATCTGTCGCAACTCAAAAGGGGAGGTCGATAATCTGAAAAGAGGTGGTAGTGATTATACCGCTTCTCTTGTAGCTGCGGCTATTCATGCCAGTGTATGTGAAATCTGGACTGATATTGATGGTATGCATAACAATGACCCGCGTATCGTTAATAAAACGATAGCCATTGAACAATTAAGTTTTGATGAAGCAGCGGAGTTGGCATATTTCGGTGCAAAAATTTTACACCCTACTTGTATCTGGCCGGCACAGCAAGAGAATGTTCCTGTGAAATTGTTGAATACCATGCAGCCGGATGCTCCCGGAACCGTCATCACCAAAGAAGCAGGTAGTGTAGGTGTGAAAGCAGTAGCAGCAAAAGATGGGATCATCGCCATCAAGATCAAGAGCAGTCGAATGCTGTTGGCTTATGGATTTTTAAGAAAAGTGTTTGAAGTATTTGAGAAATACCGTACTTCTATTGATATGATCACTACTTCTGAGGTAGCGGTATCTGTTACCATTGATACGGATACGGCACTCAGTAGTATCGTAAAAGAACTAGAGCCATTCGGAACAGTAGAAGTAGAGAAAGATCAAACCATTGTTTCTATTGTAGGAAATGAAATAGCTCAAACGGATGCTGTATTACAAAAACTATTTAATGCAATTCAGGAAATACCGGTTACGATGGTGAGTTATGGAGGAAGTACGCATAATGTCTCTTTACTGGTTCCTAGTGAGCATAAAACAAAAACATTACAACTCCTCAATATTGGATTGTTTGGCCTGTGATCAATGTTAAAAGAGGTTAATATTTAAGCCATCCGTCTGGTCGGATGGCTTTTTTCATTGAAATTGTTACTTCAAATCATGGCATGAGAATCATATTGACACTGATCATCCTTATTGCAAGTCTTCATCTTTCCTTTGCTCAGCAAGCATTGAGAGGAAAAGTCATCGCCAGTGATTCTAAACAACCCATTCATTTGGCCAATGTCTTTTTAAGTAATACATCTATTGGAACTGTTACGAATGCAGAAGGTGTATTTGTTTTAGACAGATTTCCGCAAGGTCGTTTTGATGTAGTAATATCTTGTATTGGTTATGAAACCTATGTAACCACTATTCAATATGCGCAATTACCTGCTTTTATTGAAGTGGTATTAAAGCCTAAAGTGAATATCCTACAAGAAGTAGTTGTAGAACCATATGAAAAAAATGGATGGGAACGATATGGAAAATTCTTTATAGAAAATTTTATAGGTACATCTGCTTTAGCTACAGATTGTAAACTTAAAAATCCGGAGACCATTCGTTTTCGTTATAATAAAAAAGAAAATATTCTTCGCGCATTTGCTGATGAGCCAATTATACTGGAGAACAGAGCACTGGGGTATATTTTACGCTATGATTTAAAAGTATTTGAGTATAACTATGGTACAAGAATATTTTATTTTCAAGGGTATCCTTTGTTCGAGGATATTGAAACAGATCGCAAAAGATTACTGAATCGTTGGGAAAGAAACCGCGCAGAAGCATATTATGGTTCTATGATGCACTTTATGCGATCGCTATTTAGAAACCAATTGATTGAAGAGGGATTTGAAATAAGAAAGCTGATTAAGATTAGTGAAGAAGAAAAGAAAAGAGTCAGAAATATCTATAATTCCAGAACCTATATCAATAGTAATGGTAATATTGTTGTAAACGATAGCTTGTTGGGTAATGGAAATAAAGACAGCTCAGATTATTACCGAAAAGTAATACGACAACCTGAGAAAATGGCAATATTGATCAATCAGCTTTTACCTGGCGATAGTATTGCATTTGCCATAGATAGCTTTACCGCCGGATTGTATTTTGATGATCATCTGCAAGTGATCTACAAATACAAACAAGCTCCAGATGAGTACGTACGAATGAATTCCTTATCTGTTCAACCGAAAACACCTGTTGTATCAGATATTGTCCTCCCTAAAAAAAATGCCATCTCCGTATTAGCCAATGGTAGTTATTTCGAAGGTCTGGATCTGATCACATCCGGTTACTGGGGTTGGTGGGAAAAATTGGCAACGATGTTGCCATTTGATTATAAGCCACCGAAAAAGAGGGAGTAAGCTAACAGTTTATAGTTGACAGTTGACAGTAAATCATGGACTATATATTTTATATACTCATAATTAATGTAAAGTAATTAGCAAGAATTACTTTACTTCTTCCTGTCAACTATCAACTCAACCCCCAACCCGAAAGAAGAAACTTATACACTTTCTCCAATTCCTCTTCTTCAATACAATAAGGCGGCATGATGTAAACTGTATTTCCTAGTGGACGAATGTACATGCCTGCATCCAATGCTTTTTTTGTGATGACTGAACTTACCTGATTTAGGTATTCTTTTTTGCCCTGGTCTATTTCAAATGCAAGAATAGTACCCAAGCTGCGAATATCTTTAATTGGTAATTCAGTTGTACGTAATTGATCTGCAAATGAAATATTCGCCGCACTGATTTTTTCAATTTGTAATAAACATTCTTCTTTTTGTAACAAATCCAAACTTGCTAATGCCGCCGTACATGCTAGGGGATTAGCGGTAAAAGAGTGACCATGAAAAAATGTTTTCATCGCATCATCATCTACATAAGCCTGATAGATACGATCTGTACAAGCTGTTACGCCTAGTGCCATCGTTCCTCCTGTAAGACCCTTGCTCAAACAAATAATATCCGGTTTCTTATTCATGTAGTCACTGGCAAAAAACTTTCCTGTTCTTCCAAATCCTGTCATTACTTCATCTGCAATACAAATGATATCATTGAGCTTAGCCGTATTCAACAGTTCATTCAGCAGGTAAGGATCGTACATGTTCATACCTCCAGCACCTTGAACCAACGGCTCATAAATAAAAGCAGCTGTTTCTTCCGCATGCTGTTGCATGATGGTTTTTAATTCACTGATATTTTCTTGTGTAGGTGTATCGAGAAAAACAACATCAAAAAGAAGTTCATGAAAAGCCAATGTAAAAACACTTCGATCACTTACACTCATGGCTCCGAAAGTATCTCCATGATAACTGTTTTTGAAAGCGATGAGCTTGTTTCTTTGTTTCTGATCCTGATTCCACCAGTACTGAATAGCCATTTTCAATGCTACTTCTGTAGAGGTAGACCCATTGTCACTATAAAATATTCTTGAAAAATTTCCCGGTAAAATTGTCAGTAGTCGTTCTGCCAGTTCCACGGCCGGCCGGTGTGTAAATCCGGCAAAGATTACCTGTTCTAATTCCAAAGCCTGCTGGTATAATTTTTCTGCGATATATGGGTGTGCATGTCCATGTAAATTTACCCACCAGCTACTGATAGCGTCAATATAGCTATTCCCTTGTTCGTCAAACAATAAGGATCCTTTACCCTTGACAATAGCGATGGGATCGGCCATATTTTTTTGTCGGGTAAAAGGGTGCCAAATAGAATTTTTATCCCGTATTGCAATACTCATACGGCAAATGTAGGATGTAAATGGTAGTTGTTTTGGCATCGAATATGGTAGTTTTGCCACCATTTTTTACCCATATGCAACGCAAGTACCATTAACCGGGTCAACCCCCTGAATATACTGCATGTTAGACGAACAGAAATTGGTAAAAGACTGCCTGAGGCAACATCCGGCTGCACAAAAGCTGCTGTATGACACATTTGCTGAGCAAATGCTGGGTACCTGTTTCCGTTATACCAAGAGTATGAATGATGCAGAAGAAGTACTGCAACAAGGTTTTATCAAAGTGTTTCAAAACCTGCATCAGTTTCGTTCAGAAGGTGATCTGGGCGCATGGATTAGAAGGATTATGGTGAATACGGCGATCAATTATTTGAAGCGCAAACCACAATATCAATTGGATCTTGGTTTTGAAGACAGTCATTTGCATCCTGTAGACAATCACCAGCCGGATTTGAAAATACAGATGAAAGATCTTTTAAATCTCATCAGGCAATTACCCGCCGGTTATCAAACCATTTTTAATCTCTATGCAGTAGAAGGATATTCACATGTGGAGATCGCTAAAATATTAGGGATCAGTGAAGGTACCAGTCGATCACAGTATGCTCGAGCCAGGGCATTATTGATTAGCTGGTTGGAAAAATATTCTGTTAACGGAAAAAAAGATCGATATGCCCAATAAATCTTTTGAAGAACAAGTGAGGGAAGAACTTTCTGGTTTGCGCATCAAACCCAATGATGTAGTATGGCAGTCTGTTGCCGCAAGCCTGCAGCAAAAAAGAAGACGTCGTTGGGCAATTTGGCTGCTTACACTTTTAATAGGGTTATCTAGCGCCTCATTTTGGTTATTGATAGCAAGCAAAGAAGAGACATCTAAAAGCCTACAATCTTCTCAGCTAAAAACTAAGCAAGGCATCATTCAGAATACAGAAGCCGCTAAGATCAACCCGTCAACAAAAACTTCTTCACCATTACCGGAATCATTAATACCCATTACAAACAGAACTACGCACCAAAAAAACAACCAAGCAGATGAGACTGTAATACCTACGGATCTTCTGGTATCTACAAAAACAACAAATAAAAACGAACTTGTATCGGTTAGTTCCCAAGAGATAGCTTCTTCTACTTTATCAATGAATGCGAACACTGAACAAGCAGATTTGCCTATTACGCATTCAAAAAATGATAGCGTATTGATCATCCCTGAAATTATTGGCATCAGTGAAACAGCTACTATTGGTCTCTTGCAATATGATACAATAGCTGTTATAGCCCAAGAAACGCTGACCCATTCAAAGAAAGTTTCTCAATGGAATTGGAAAGCTGAATTACTCATCGGGAAAAGTGGTATCCGTAACTCATTAGGCTCCCTTTTTGAAGGTAGTAGTAATGCTGCATACAATAACTTCATAGGCTCAGGATTGTCAACAACGGCATCTCCCGGTTCTGGTCCTATCAATTTGATCAGACCCAAAGTGCAGGATCATTTTTCATTTGGTACGTCTGTTGAAATGAGTAAAACGATCGGTAAAAAGAAAAAGAATAGCTTGGGTATTCAGGTTGGATATCAGTTGTATCAAACAAAATATAGAATTGGTGGTATTAATTCGGGAACATTACAATTTAGTAATGTGAATCGATCGAATGAATCCAATGTGTATTATGGGGTAAGAGATAGTGTAAATTATATCGCCTCTTATCATTTCATTCGATTAGGTCTTCAATGGTATCGTTCATTGAAATGGTTGAAACAAACAGAGCTTAGATGGTATGCAGGTGTTGGTGCCAATCTTATGGTAAGTAGTAATGGTCTTCATGTAGGCATTACCAATAATAATATCTATTACTTTAAAAACAGATCCTTACTACGCAATATGCAATTTGATGCGGTCACAGGTCTAGAAATTGGCATAGGAAAGCAGAAACGTTTATTTGTTGGTCCACAAATACATTATATGCTGAGTAATGTATCAAAACAAAATGGATTTAACCAGCACTTGTATCGTCCTTCTATTAAAATGTCTTTATTGCTTTCTAAAAGCAAAAAATAAGGTGCAACAGTTCTGTAAAGTGGGGTGTCAGTATGCTACAAATCTTCTTGTATGCAAACGAAATACTTACTGCTGCTACTTCTTCCATTTACAGTTGCTTCTTGCATGAAAGATACTGTTAAAGAATCTTACAGTTTTTTTAGACCGGTGTATCAAACAAAAGATCAAGTTAAAGCCGGTATCAAGAACGCACCTTCTGTTGAGATTGAAAAACCCGGTAAGATTATTTTAAAAGATCACTATCTCTTTTTGAATGATGTAGATAAAGGTGTTCACATCATCGATATTGCCGATCCTGCAAACCCTAAAAAAATATCATTTATTAGCATTCCGGGTTGTGTAGACATGGCTATTAATGGGAACTATCTCTATGCAGATTGTTATACTGATCTGGTAACCATTGATATTGCCAACCCTCTTCAGGTAACAGTTAAACAATTTTTGAACGGTGTTTTCCCACATCGCTACTACGGAGCTTTTTTTGCAGATACGGGCTTGGTGATCCAAAAATGGATACGTGTTGATACAACCATATCTTATCCCTATTCCAGTGGCTCACGCAATTATTTTTTTGAACGCACCGGTTTGTTCACGTTGAGTTCTCGTGGGGGCTTTTCCGCTTCTTCTTTCTCAGGAACAGCCTCTGTTGCTATTGCAGGTTCTACAGCAAGATTTGGGTTACAGCAAAACAGAATGTACACGGTAAGTCATGATGATTTGAAAGTATTCAATATAGCAAAGGCCGACGCACCAGCTTATGTGAATAAGGTTGATCTTATTCAAGGTAATATTGAAACCATTTTTCCTTATAAAAATAATTTATTCATTGGTGCCCAAGGTGGAATGTCTATTTATAGTGCATCCAATCCTGATCAGCCTTCACTACTTGGACAATTTACCCATGTTAGGTCTTGTGATCCTGTAGTAGCAGATGATACACATGCATATGTTACTTTAAGTGGTGGATCATTCTGTGGCGGTTTTAGTAATCAGTTGGATATAGTAGATATCAAAAATCTTTTTAGTCCGAAATTGTTGAAGACCTATCCGTTAAAATCTCCGAAAGGACTCTCAAAAGATGGAAATACATTATTGATTTGTGATGGTACAGATGGATTAAAACTATTTAATGTAGCAGATCCGTCTAATGTTACACATATCAAAACCGTGAGTGGGTTTGATCCCCATGATGTTATTGCCATACAAGGGTATGCCATTGCTGTTGCATCTGATGGAATTTTCCTGATTGATTATCGTCAACCTATAAATGCCGAGATCATTGGGAAAATTGAAGTCAAAAAAAATTAATCATATTAATTAGCGAGAAATGAAAAATATATTCATTGCAGCCATTTGTTTTTTGTCAACTCATCTTCAGGCGCAAACAGGTAAAATAAAAAAAATGACTTCCTATCTTATGCCTCAGATAGCTTTAATCGATGGGTCTAGCGGCACAAGTACACAAATTCAACTGGCTGGCGGATTGGTAAAAAATAATTGGCATTTTGGATTGGGGGCGGGTATTGATTATTATGAAATGAGAAGTGTGCCATTATTTACAGATGTGCGTTATCACTTTGGAAAAGAGCAAAAAGTATTTACCTATGCTAATGTTGGGTATAATTTCTCTTGGGTACAAGATACACGTGATCCCCGCTTTATACTACCACCTTCCTCGAATGCAGTAAAACAAACTGATGGATTGTATACTGATATTGGAATTGGATATACTATAAAAATTGGTAAGCGAAACTCCTTATTGATGAGTACAGGTTTTTCGGTAAAGCAAATGGGGGAAGAATACCATCCATTGCCTTTTTCTAGTTGGGTATGGCCATCAAGTACGCCATGGATTAGTTCTGAATCAACAACAGTAAGAAAATTTGATTATACATTTAAAAGAGTGTGTTTCAAAGTAGCATATCGCTTATGGTAAATGATTTAGAAAATGATGGTACGCAGATTTTTCCCATCTGAATCTTCGAAGGAGTTCTACGAACCTTTGGATATGATGAGTTATAATATGCGCGAATAAAATCAGCGTCAATCATGAAGATCATGACAATCTGCGTTCCATAATACAATATGATAAATGTATTTGGGTATCAAATAATGACACATCAATGATCGCTTTTCAGAAACGATAAATTCCTTTGAATTCCTTTGAATTTGCTACGTTTCAATGGGGAATGACGAAATATGTTTTGAAATGCTTCTTCAGTCAGAAGTTCCCATTCATGACTACTTAAATTCAAAATTTCAGGCAATGGACTAAACGCAGGCTCATGATGCGGTTTACTGAATCGATTCCAGGGGCAAACATCCTGACAGGTATCACAGCCAAACATCCAATTATCAAATTTCCCTTTCATCTCATCCGGTATCAATGTGTCTTTAAGTTCTATGGTGAAATAACTGATGCATTTGCTTCCATCAATGACTTTATTATCTAAAATGGCTTCTGTTGGACAAGCGTCTATACATTTTTTGCAAGTACCGCAATAGTCTTTTGCAAAAGGGTCATCATAATCCAGTTCTATATCAACGATTAAAGTGGCAATAAAGAAAAAGGATCCGGCTTGTTTGGTGATCAGGTTTCCATTTTTACCGATCCAACCGGCACCGCTTCTCGTGGCCCAGCTTCTTTCCAATACGGGAGCTGAGTCTACAAAACCACGTCCCTGAATTTCGCCTACTGAAACCTTGAGTTCATCCAATAACTGTTTGAGTTCTGAGCGGATGACTTCATGATAATCTTCTCCCCAGGCATATTTAGAAATCTTTGGAGTAGTGGGTTGTTGCTGTTCAGAAGGGAAATAATTTTTTAGTAGTGTGATCACTGATTTCGCTCCCGGTACCAACTTCGTAGGATCAATCCTGAGATCAAAATATCGCTCCATATACGACATAGATCCGTGCATATGACGGTTCAGCCATTGCTCTAATCTGCGGGCATCTTCATCTAATGGAAGAGCTTTTGCGATGCCGCAATAATCAAAACCATTGCGGGATGCCAGATTTTTTAAGAGTTGGGTTGTTTTCACAGTGTCAATCAATCGATCTGATCAAATGTACTAAGGATTTAATCAGGAATACGATATCAATATTTGATTGTCTGAATTTTAATTTTCTTGAGTTTCTTGATCCGCATCCCATCGAATTTAACATTCACCCACCTATAACAGAAAAATCAAACACTAATTTTATGCTTTATCTTACACCACAAAATGATTGGAATGAAGCATTTTTATTTTCTCGTTGGATTATTTTTTTTGAGCATGGTACCCGGTAAAGTGGTTGCACAGGAAATAGACTCTATTATGGATGCATATGCCAATATTTTTCCAAAAGAGAAAATGCATATTCATTTTGACAAGCAATTGTATAATAAAGAAGAGACCATCTGGTATAAATTATACCTGTTGGCAGAATATATACCAAGTCCGTTAAGTAAGAATGTTTATGTTAATTGGTATGATACAGAAGGTAAAATGTTGCGTCAGACTGTTGCTCCTTTGTTTCAGGCAACTGCCAAAGGGTCTTTTGATATTCCTACCGACTACAAAGGTGAATTTGTAAGAGTAAAAGCCTATACCAGCTGGATGTTGAATGATGATACCAGTTTCATTTACCAGCGGGATATTCCCATCAATAAAGGTATTCCTGTTGCTAAAACGAAACCCATACGTAAAACCCGACTAGAGTTATTTCCGGAGGGTGGCAATTTGGTATATGGGATCGATGAAAAGATAGCTTTTAAAGCCTCAGATCAACAGGGGCGTCCGGTAATGGTGAAAGCCCAGCTCATGAATCAAAAAAATCAAGTACTGGATACCTTGCGTGTGAAGCATGATGGTATGGGTTTCTTTTTTCTGAAACCTGTACCGGAAGATCAATATAGAGTTGATTGGATAGATGAATATGGTATGAAAGGAAGTACGCAGTTAACGGGTATACAAAAAGAGGGATTATCGCTCAGTATTACCGGAACTAATGATAAGGCTTTAATACAAGTAGAAAGAACTGCAACAGTTGCTGAAAACATGAAGCAATTGTTTCTATTGGTTCATATGAATGAACGTCCTGTGTACAAACTGCGATTGAATATGACTGCTAAGACCGTGATCAATACTGCGGTCCCCATTGAAGAATTGCAGACAGGAATTCTTCAATTTTCTTTATTTACCAATGATTGGATACCCTTAGAAGAAAGGATTTTATTTGTGAACAATCGGATGCATGAGTATAATTCTAAGATCAATCCAGGTATTGTAAGTCTTGAAAAGAGAGGTAAAAACATACTGGAAATATTGGTATCTGATACTGCGGCTGCTAATATGTCTATTTCAATAACAGATGCCGAATTATCCGGTGAGGAACAGCATACAATATTCTCTGATTTTCTCATCAGCCATCAGCTCAGGGGTTATATCCATAATCCGGCATATTATTTAAAAAGCGATGCAGATACCATTACTTCCAGATTAGATCTTGTAATGCTTACCAATGGGTGGAGACGTTTTGATTGGGATAAATTGAAAGCAGCTACGCAACCTGTACTAAAGTATGCACCTGAGACAGAATTCATAAAACTAAAAGGAAAAGTATACGGGATGGAATCAGGAAGAGTTAATGGTCCTGAATTATTAAATGTAATTGTCAAAGGAAAGGACAGTAGTTCTAGTATCTATTTTATCCCTATTCAAAAAGATGGTTCTTTTGATGAACCATTATCTATTTTCTTTGATACAGCACGTGTTTACTACAATTTCAATGATAAAAATAAAACAGGTTTTGTTGGACAGGTACAATTGGGAAATGGTTTATTGAAGAAAGAACCGGGTAGTACTATTCGAATGGAGCAAATGCCTGTATTTCAGGTGTGGTCGGATAGTATTGGGCTGGCAAGGATGAATTTATTCTTACAGGAACAAGAGAAATTGCGTAGAAGCATGGCAACAGCTACATTACAAGAGGTAGTAGTAAAGGCGAAAGTCAAAGATCCCACTCAGATTTTGGATGAAAAATATGCGAGTGGGCTTTTCTCCGGTGGAGATGCTTACAGTTTTGATTTAGCCAATGACAATATGCCCGGTGCCTTGAATGTTCTTAGTTATTTACAAGGTAAGGTTGCAGGTTTACAAATTTCTGGTAGTGGTGCTCAAATGTCGATGAGTTGGCGAGGAGGTACCCCATCTTTGTATTTGAATGAAATGATCACAAATGTTGATATGGTGCAGAGTATTCCTATTACTGATATCGCTTACATTAAAGTGATGCGCCCTCCCTTCTTCGGATCAGGAGGTGGGGGTGCAGATGGAGCGATTGCTATTTATACAAAGAAAGGTGGGGATGTGCAACGAAACGATCCCAATAAAAAAGGGATGGAAAGTACGATACTTGCAGGCTATTCCAAGTTTAAAGAGTTTTATAATCCTGTTTATACCAAAGAACCTACTTACGAAGCAGATACCAGAAGTACACTCTATTGGAATCCTTATATTCTTACCAATAAAAAAACACCTCGTTTTCGGATTGAGTTTTATAATAATGATTTCTCTAAAAAATTATTAGTGGTGTTGGAAGGCATCAATTCAGAAGGCAGAATGACAAGAACGGTGAGGTATCTCGAATAACTTTTAACTTGCACAGGGCTTAAGCCCTGTGCAAGCTAAAAATCTTCTTCCAAATGTAAAATATGAAAAAACCTGTGTGCTAAAGGTGCCAGCACAATTCCGATATTTGTAATAAATGCTACTCCACTAAATATGGCATAGAAAGAAGAGAACCATTTTCCACCTATTGTTTCAATCTCCACTACAGGTCCCATACCAGATAAAATCATAGACGCATTGTGAAAAGCATCCAGCCATTCAATATCGGCTGTATAATGATAGCCTAATACCCCTGTTAATAAACAAATTGCCAATACACTCAATGCGAATACAAGATTCTTAACCACTCTTCTATAGAAAAGCGGTTTGGATGCAAGTGGCTCTCGTTTATTTTCATACATAGATTGGGTCATTTACATGTAGAAGGAAGAATTCCATCAATGATATCCTTCATAGTAAGATACAATTGTTTTTTCTCTTCTCCGAGTGATCCTTTAGTAAAAAATATACATGCATAACCCCTGCATCGATCAATCATTGGCCATGTGCCGAATAATCCTGGAGAAGTCATAGAAGTACCTTTCCCATTCTCATCTGTGGTCATGATCCATTGTCCAAACCCATATTGAAAACCTTCTGCAGCTTTGGGTGCATATTTAATCATATTCGTGGTTGTATAAACTGTTTCCATCTGCTCAATAGCTTTCTCACTCAAGATTCTTTTACCGTTATGAACTCCTTTATTTAAAATCATGGCTAGAAAAGTCATATAATCTCCCGCACTTGATTGTGCACCACCTGATGGGTTTACTGCATTGAAACTGGCAAAGCTAGTATTACGCATTTGCAAAGGTCTTGTGATCTTTTCTGCCATGAGTTGCTCAAAGCTTCTTTTGGTAACGATTTCAAGAACTTTGGCCGCGATATTTAAACCAATATTACTGTATCTGAACTCCAATCCGGGATTGGAAATGATTTCTCTGGTAGATGCAAAATCATTGATCTCTTCCTCCAAGTTGGAATATTTTTTTCGATTCAACATCTCTTTCAGATTACGGATAGGATCGGATTCTATTCCTGTTAAATGAGCTAAACAATCCTTGATCGTAATATAACCTTTTGAATACTTGGTGAATATGGGAAGATATTTACTGACCTTATCATCTAAGGCAATTCTCCCTTCATCTACATATACCATTACCAATGCAGCTGTCAACCATTTACTGGCACTGGCAATAGGTGCCTGTACCTTCGCATTAAAATCTGTACCAATGGCTTTCTGATAAATCACTTTACCATCTTTATAAATCATCGCCACAATATGTCCCGCCAGTTCTTTTTTAGAAGCCTCTAGTTTACTATCTAAAGCACTAAAATCATATTGGGCATGTGCAAACTGTAAGAATAGCATAAAACACAGTGCTAGACTGACTTTCATGCAGGAATAATAAGATTTTACAGACATAATTTCAGAATTTCATGGTTTTATTCGCTAAAAAAAATAGTAGAACAGTTTTTGTGTACAAATTAGGAATTCATTTGTGAAGGCAGATCAAATTTCTTCCAAATACCATTTAATTATAACAAATACACGCATATGAACGTTAACAACTATACTATAAAGGCTCAGGAAACTATTCAAGCTGCTCAACAGCTGGCTTTCAATGCCAATCACTCGTCTATCGAAACGGAACATTTACTAAAAGCATTGATCGCCGATAAAGAAAGCCCAATTGCTTTTTTATTAAAAAAAAATAATGTCGCCATTACGCTTTTAGAAACAAAGCTGGAAGAAGCGTTTGCACGGTTACCCAAAAATCAATCAGGAGAACCTGCACAAACCATCAGCCGTGATCTCAATACCGTTTTTTTGAAAGCAAATGCGCTGTTAAAAGAATTCGGCGATGAATTCATTAGCCCAGAACATTTGATGTTGGCTTTACTTCAGATCAATGATAATACAGCTAAAACACTTAAAGATGCGGGTCTTACTGAAAAAGGTTTGAAAATAGCGATTAAAGACTTGCGCAAAGGTGAGAGTATTCAATCACAAACACAGGAAACACAATTCAATGTGTTGAATAAATATGCCCGTAATCTGAATGAGGCGGCAAGACAAGGAAAATTAGATCCTGTGATTGGGCGCGATGAAGAAATCAGAAGAACACTGCATATCTTATCACGTAGAAGTAAAAACAATCCAATTTTAGTAGGTGAGCCCGGCGTGGGTAAGACTGCTATAGCGGAAGGGCTGGCGATGAGGATCATCAATGGTGATGTACCCGAAAATTTAAAGTCTAAGATCATCTTTACATTGGATATGGGGCAGTTGATCGCCGGTGCTAAATACAAAGGAGAATTTGAAGAAAGATTAAAAGGGGTTGTCAAAGAAGTGGCAGCGAGTGATGGAGAGATTATATTGTTTATTGATGAAATCCATACATTGGTTGGAGCAGGGGGCGGAGAAGGAGCAATGGATGCTGCCAATATCTTAAAACCAGCACTAGCTCGTGGAGAGTTGAGAGCCATAGGAGCCACTACTTTAAATGAATACCAGAAATATTTTGAGAAGGATAAAGCATTGGAACGTCGTTTCCAAAAAGTGATGATTGAAGAACCCGGTATTGAAGATGCTATTTCTATTCTTCGTGGGTTAAAAGATCGTTACGAAACACACCACCATGTTCGTATTAAGGATGAAGCGATCATAGCAGCTGTAGAATTATCCAATCGTTATATCACGGATCGTTTTCTTCCTGATAAAGCCATTGATCTTATCGATGAAAGTGCAGCCAAACTTCGACTGGAAATGAATTCCATGCCCGAGGAGTTGGACACACTTGAAAGACAAATTCGTCAACTAGAGATTGAACGAGAGGCCATTAAGCGAGAAGATGATGAAGAAAAACTAAAAGAACTCAATATTGAAATTAGTAACCTGAGTGTACAAAGAGATACCCTTAAAGCTAAGTGGAAAAATGAAAAAGAGATCGTAGATAAAATTCAACAAGCAAAAGCAGGTATTGAAACCTTGAAACTGGAAGCAGAGCAAGCAGAAAGAAATGGAGACTATGGTAAAGTAGCAGAAATACGTTATGGTAAGATCAAAGAACAGGAAGCGGTGATTACTGATTATACGGAACAACTGAATCAACTAGGTGAACAAGGTCGACGATTAATGAAAGAAGAAGTAGATGCAGAAGATATTGCGGAGAATATTGCAAAAGCTACCGGTATTCCCGTGGCTAAGATGATGCAAAGTGAAAGAGAAAAATTATTGCACCTTGAAGAGGAGTTACATCAACGTGTAGTTGGACAAGAGGAAGCGATAACTGCAGTAGCCGATGCGGTAAGAAGAAGTAGGGCTGGATTGCAGGATCCGCGTAAACCTATTGGATCATTTATATTTCTAGGTACTACCGGTGTCGGTAAAACAGAATTGGCAAAAGCATTGGCAGCCTATTTATTTGATGATGAACACCTGATGACAAGAATTGATATGAGTGAGTATCAAGAGAAACATACGGTATCACGATTGGTAGGTGCTCCTCCGGGTTATGTGGGATATGATGAAGGTGGACAATTAACGGAAGCTGTAAGACGAAAACCTTATAGTGTAGTGTTGCTGGATGAGATTGAGAAAGCGCATCCGGATGTTTGGAATGTATTGTTGCAGGTATTGGATGATGGACATTTAACAGATAATAAAGGAAGAACCGTGAATTTCAAAAATACCATCATCATCATGACTAGTAATATCGGGAGTCATCTGATACAAGATGCTTTTGATGCTGTTCAAGAGGAAAATATTGCAGAGGCAACTGAACGCGCTAAACATGAGGTTATGGATCTGTTGCGTAAAACAATTAGACCCGAATTTTTGAATCGTGTGGATGAGATCATTATGTTTAGTCCATTGATGAAGAAGCAAATCATGGGTATTGTGAAAATACAGTTGGATGGATTAAAGAAGATGGTTGCTGAAACCGGAATTCGATTAGAGTTTAGCGAGTATTTATTAGAATTTTTGAGTGAACAAGGATATGACCCTCAAATGGGAGCAAGACCATTGAAACGGTTGATACAAAAACAGATCGTTAATGCACTGAGTAAAAAAATCCTAGCAGGCGAGATTGATAAATCACAAAAAGTATTGATTGATGCATTTGATGGGGTAGTGGTATTTAGAAATGAGGACTAATGAAAAGAGGCTATATCAAAGTATTGATACAGCCTCTTTTTTTTACCATGGACTATCGACTATTGACTATTTGCCGTAACCCATCAATCTAATTACCAGCTTCTTTTGTATTTTGTAAGTGCTATGACCCGCTTCACAACCTCACTTCAACAATTTGACGAGAAAGGCGAGAAATCCGGATGGACATATATTCTTATTCCCCAAGATATTGCCGAAGTCTTAACTCAGGGAAGTCGCAAGACCTTTCGTGTGAAAGGAAAAATCGATGCACATGCCATCAAAGCTGTTGCGGTGATGCCAATGGGTGATGGATCTTTTATTCTGCCGGTCAATGCTCAAATGCGCAAAGCCATCGGTAAACGAAAGGGGGCCATGGTCAATGTTTCATTAGGAGTAGACCATGCGCAGCCCGAAGTACCTCCTGTTTTAGCTGTTTGTTTGGCAGATGAACCAAAAGCAAAAGCATTCTTTGAGCAGTTGCCTCTATCCCAGCGGAATTATTACAGTAAATGGGTGGTGGCGGTGAAATCAGCCTCATTACAAGCCGAGCGAATTGCGCAAGTGATTGATGCCCTGTATCTTGGGTATAATTTCGTAAGTTTCATGCAACACCTAAAGGAAAAGAAACAACAATAAGCTTTCACCGTTCATCATTTTTATAGACAAAAACTTACTATTTAGTCAGTTATTCTTAACTTTAGTTCATGGCTGCCAGACATACAGATACTCGCGAAGAGATCGTTCGCATTGGAACCCAGTTGATCAAGAGTCATGGATATAATGCATTTAGTTATGCAGATATATCAGAACAATTACAGATCAAAAATGCGGCGGTTCATTATCATTTCAGGGGTAAGGAAGACTTACTGGCAGAAGTACTGGATCAATACATTGATCAGTATCAATTGTTGAAGAAGCAGTTGGTTCAATTGAATGCCAGTGCAACATTTGCAATGGAAAAATTCATTGAACGATATTCTATTTTGGTGGATGCTAACAGTATATGTATCATCGGTTCTATTGCATCAGATTACAATACCTTACCTGAATCTGTAAAAGAAAAAGTACATCAACTTGTGACGATGGTCTTGAAAATGGTAGAGGAAACCCTAGCATCGGGCAAACGTTCGGGGGAATTTCAGTTCAGTGAAACAGCTAAAACCCAAACATTACTCGTTATGACGAATCTTGCTGCAGGCGTTCAATTGGCTAGAATCACCGGGAAAAAAGATTATGATACAATAAAGCGGGCGATCATTCGTCAACTTAAAGGATAAATTTTTTTATATTCAAAACTTACTTATTAGTAAGTAATTAATAAACTAAAATCAAAACCATGAAAAAAGCATCCGTTTACATCGCTATCCTATTTGGCATGTTACCGTTGTTCATGTCTGCACAAACAGATACCAAAGGATCAGTTGTCACTGCTTCTAATGAAGTACTGGAAGGAACCATCAAAGACCAGTTACAGAAAAAAGGGAATATTTTATTCACCAATGCTTCCGGTAGTAAGAAATTGTATTCACCGGCTGATCTGTCAGAATTTTCGATCAATGGGATCCGATACGTTTCTTACGCAAATGATTTTTATAAAGTAGTTACAAGCGGTAATAAAGCGCTACTCTATATCCGCGTTACTGATAACAGTGGTAAACTTTTATACAATGGTGCTGAAATGGTAACTGTATCTACCGCAGAAGGAAAATCAGGAGACTATTATCTTCAGTTAAAAAAAGATGATAAACTGAATTGGTTATCAAAAAAGAACTTTAATGATGTGATCACGAATGCATGTGCTGATTGCAGTACTGTGATCAACAATATTAAATCGGGACAATTTGATTACACCCAGTTAACCAAACTGATCGAACAATACAATAATTGCCAATAAAAATGAAAGGATGAGGAAGTCTCAAAAGTAAAAAGAAGGCTTTGAGAATCGCCTAAATGAAAACTTTCTCCATCAGGTACCCGAATAAAAAGAGGCTGTATCGGACTTTTGATACAGCCTCATCTTATTTAAAGATCAGAATACGGTGTGGGTGTTAAAAACACAATATCAATTTTACTGACTGTATTTTGATATTCAGGCATAGAAGAGAGTCTTTTCCATTCCGAATCTACAACAAAACTTTTCCAATGCTCGTTCCGGTCATTCATATTTTCAAAACTGGTCATGTACATCAGATTGGGCATTCGAGTACCGCTCAATACTTCACCATAAAAAACGGCATTAAAGTTCAACCGCTTGAATAGTTTGATCTCGCCTCCTTCATTGAACATCTCAACTTTCTTCCGATAGATTTTTTCTGAAGCTGATTCATAGCTTCTCAATTCATAGACCCGCATGGGAGCAGGATTTTTTAAAGTAGGGGTAGCTAAATAAGGCATATCAGTAAATGCCCGTAATACAATTGTTTCAAAGCGTTCGTAGGTTGGATGATCATGTTTAGTCTGTATATATTCGGCACCATCTCCCTGAAATCTAGCATCACCCATCATGCGATCCTCAAGTTGATAAAAATGATCTGTCGAAGGAGCCGGAATCAACAGGTATAACTTTTTCATCACTGCAGTATCATTGGTGATGGGCTTGAATACTCCAATTTTAGTAATACCATATCTTTTGGCAGCAGGCTTCCAAGCTTTTTCAATAAATGTTTCTGTTCTGATTAATTGGTCATCATTTTTGCAGTGGTACACTCTGATCAGATAAAAGTCTCTTTTCGATTGTGTATAGCCTGTAAAAGTTAATAAGATCAAATAAATCAATATCCATTTCTTATTCATATGTAATTATTGAGTTTGTGTGAGACGATAAATTAATATTGCAGCACGTTGTATTAAAAGCGGTAGATCGTTGAGATTGATGGTCTCGCCAACAGCATGCGCCCCTTTGCCAGAAGCACCCAATCCATCAATACAGTCTACATATTTTGCTACATAAGAAATATCTCCGGCACCCCTTGAACCAGGGTCGCCGGCATTAGCCGGTCCTAAGCCCATATCTCGCGAAACCTTATCCACCCATAATCTCAATATATTATTGCCTTTGGTAGGTTCCATGGCCGGAATACCATCTGTGAATGAAATTTTAGCCTTTGTGCCGTTTAAATTTTCTTTTGAAACAATCGCTCGCATTTTTTCACGGGCATTTTCTCTTTGTTGCTCGGTTAAAAAACGAAGGTCACCTTCTACAACTACTGCAGGTGAAATAATATTGGTCTTGCCCAATACAGATGCTTTTATTTGTTTGTGATCATATTGCATTTCTGATCCACCTGCAATGATACCGGGATTGAAAGTCAGGTATTTTTCATTGGATAAATTTTCTCGAAATGCATTCAAAATACGCGCTGATTCAAAAATGGCTCCATAACCCGAACCTTGACCAAAAACACCGGCTGAATGCCCGGTTTTTGCGTTTACTTCTAATTTCCAACTGCTAAAACCACGTCTACCAATAGCAATTGTATTCCTACCTTGTGCCGTTTCAAATCCAAGAGCCACATCAGCAGCTTTTGCTCTTTCGATAAAATCGGCGCGACTAATACTGGTAGGTTTACCTGACTCTTCTTCATCCCCGGTAAAATAGACTACAATAGAAGTATTTTCTAATAAACCCAAAGATTCCAATGCCTGTAATGCCATGACCACCACCACATCACCCCCCTTCATATCATTTACACCTTGTCCTGTAGCTGTTGAATCATTGATTTTGGTATAGGGTGTAAAAGGCATATCCGGTTCAAAAACGGTATCCAGATGTCCGATAATGAAGATTTTTTTTCCTTTGTTTCCTTTTCTGGAAGCTACCAAGTGTCCGGCTCTTTTTAATGAATCGGGTAATAGTACCCATTCAGTTTGTAAGCCGGCTTTTTTTAATTCCCTGCTAAAAACTTCACCTGTTTTTTTGACACCGGGAATATTAAATGTGCCACTATTAATATTAACCGTCTCTTCTAATAATTTTTCAGCGCTTATCCGGTTTGATTTTACCCAATTGATGATCTTGATTTCTGTATCGGAAAGTCCTTGCGAAAAAATTTTTTGAATCAGAAGCAACGCAATAACTAAAGCTGGTATCTTTTTCATGTAACTCATTTGATGAAGACCAAGTTAATGAGTTTTTCGCTATCTAATAAAGGAATTCGGTCATATGCTTGATTAGATAGCGTTGTTACAAGCCGGTGATAAGCCGACTTATTTATCCAAAACTTTTATTGAGAAAAATGATGCCAGTCGGTAAATAGACGTCTTATGTCAACACTTAGCTATAAAATATCCTTTAACAAAACCTTAGTACACATTAGGCATTCTTTTTGTCTCTAATCAAAAAAAGATAAAAAAGTGCCGATGATTGAATGCTACGCTAAAAACAAGCACACATGAAAACAAAACAAGCATTACTCGGAACCCTGATGTTATTTGCCATTGCATTTACCATCACATCTTGTCAAAAATCTGAATCTGCGCAAGCGCCCGCAGGAAAACAAAATCTTAGTTTGTATATGACCGATGGTCCTGGTTTTTTTGATCAGGTATTCGTAGACATCAAAGCTGTTAAGGTATTGGTAGATACAACAAAAGATACTCGTAAAAATGATACCTGTAATTGGGATCGCTTAGGTGCTTATATTGGGTCTACATTAGGAAATAGAAAAGATTCAGGTCTAGTATGGACAAATCTAAATATTCGTGCAGGTGTATATGATATTTTGAATTTGCGTAATGGAGTTGATACGCTATTAGCAGCTACAGATATTCCTAAGGGTGCTATCCGTTTAATTAGAATTGAGATTGGAACACAAAACTCAGTGGTAAAGGATAGTGTAACTTATCCGCTTTACTGGCCGGAGAATAAGCCCAATTATATCCTGATTAAATTGAAAGGAAATGAATGTGAAGAGTACCTGCCCGGTAGAATACGTTTATGGCTTGACTTTGATATCAGCAGATCTGTAATAGTCGTAAACAATAATAAGTTTTACCTGAAACCCATCTTCCACATCTTTATTGAGAAAAAAACAGCGAGTGTTTCCGGTAAAGTAAAACCTGAGGATGCAAAAGCAGTATTGACACTGTTTAATAGTACCGATACAGCTTATGCCTTGCCGAATAAAAACGGGGAATTTAAAATGAGGGGATTAAAAGACGGTACTTACTCCTTATACATTAATGCTTCGAATAATTATAAGGACACTACCATTAATAATATTAAAGTTGAAGCACCTAAGAATACTCATATAGGTGTGATCGAACTCAAGAAGTAGGTTTTCAAGAGCAAGGGTTAAGGGGAGCTTTCGGGCTCCTCTTTTTTTATGCCCAAATCCCAGTTATTTGCTCAATCTTCACAGGAATACGGCAACTTTGCAAAGGCCCTTTTCAAATGAGCAAGTATGCAAAACCGTAAAGCTGCAATTGGATTTATTTTTATCACGCTGTTGATTGATGTAACCGGACTGGGACTTATTATCCCGGTAATGCCAAAATTGATTGAAGATCTTTTACAAACTTCAGATATTAGTAAGGCTTCTCAGTATGGTGGGTGGCTTACTTTTGCTTATGCATTTGTACAATTTCTTTTTGCACCCGTTTTGGGTAATCTAAGTGATAAATACGGTCGTCGACCTGTATTACTTCTATCACTATTAGGATTTGGAATTGATTATCTTTTTCTTTCATTTGCTCCTTCTATCGGATGGTTATTTATTGGAAGAATTATCGCCGGAATTACAGGCGCCAGTTTTACAACTGCTTCAGCTTATATCGCTGATATTAGTACCCCTGAAAATCGTGCACAGAACTTCGGGATGATAGGCGCTGCTTTTGGACTAGGCTTTATCCTCGGACCTATGATTGGAGGGTTATTGGGTGAGTTAGGTGCTCGTGTCCCGTTTTTTGTTGCCGCTGGTTTAGCATTACTGAACTGTGCCTATGGCTATTTTGTTTTGCCTGAATCTTTATCAAAAGAAAACAGGAGAAATTTTGAATGGAGAAGAGCCAATCCGGTCGGATCTTTATTACAGCTAAAAAAATATCCTGCAGTAGCGGGATTGATCATCTCCATGGTCCTGATTTATATTGCCGGACATGCTGTGCAAAGTAATTGGAGCTTTTTTAATATTGAACGTTTCGGATGGAGTCCTAAAATGATCGGTATCTCTTTAGGGATTGTGGGATTATTGGTGGGCGGCGTACAAGGTGGACTCGTTCGTGTCATCAATCCGCGAATTGGCAATGAGAAAAGTGTTTATGTGGGATTGGGATTATATGCACTTGGTTTATTACTATTTGCATTTGCTACCGAAGGATGGATGATGTTTGTTTTTTTAATTCCTTATTGTTTGGGTGGTATTGCAGGTCCGGCCTTGCAATCTATTATATCAGGTCATGTTCCACCCAATGAACAAGGGGAATTACAAGGAGCACTGACCAGTTTAATGAGTGCTACTTCTATCATTGGGCCACCCTTAATGACAAATCTCTTTGCATATTTTACACATAAAGAAGCGCCCGTTTATTTTCCGGGCGCCGCATTCTTTTTAGGTGCTGTATTAATGATGGCAAGTACTTATTACGCTTATAAAGCTTTGCACACAAAAAAAATAACTGATTAATTTTCAACTTCAACAATCATTTCAATTTCAACGGCCATATTCATTGGTAGTGATGCTATACCCACTGCACTTCTAGCATGTTTACCTTTATCGCCAAATATGGCTACCATCAAATCTGAAAAACCATTAATCACTTTTGGTTGATCGGTGAACTGCTCAGTGCTATTAACCATTCCCAATACTTTTACGATTCTTTTTACTTTCGAAAGATCCCCAACAGCAGCCTTAAGTGTTGACAATAAATTGATACCAGTCAACTTAGCTGCATTATAACCTTCTTCTATGGAAAGTTCTTTTCCCAACTTACCGGTAGTATACTTGCCATCTGCATTGGCAGGTCCATGGCCGGATAGGAAAATGAGATTACCGGTACGTACAAACTTAACATAGTTGGCAATAGGATTGGTTGGAGCTGGTAAGACAATACCCAACGATTGCAATTTTTGTTCCGGTGTTTGTGCAAATGTTGTGGTTATGAAACAGTAGCCAATAAACAGCAATAATACTTTTCTCATTTGTACTTTGATTAATGAAGCGACTATTAAATTACAAGTTTGTTTTCGAAGTGAACCAACTATCTCTGATCTTTTTCATGTCGTTAGTAATGGTTTGTCCTGTAGTACTTATATCTACTATCGATAAGCTACTATTTTCCTTCAGCGTCAAAGATGTTGTTTTCTCCTTACCGCGGTGTTTATAAGTAACTTTAACGATATCTCCCGGCTTTTTATTTAGCATATAGTTGTTGACATCTGCCGGGGTTTTCATTGGAGTTTCATCAATTTGCAGAATCTCGTCATTGATATCTAAACCTGCTTCATAAGCAGCCGTTCCTCTGGTAGTGGTTGAGGCGATCACAAGTTTGCTATCTCTTTCATTGGTTTTGAGATTCAGTCCTGACACTGCTTTTCCTTCGTTTGATTTTTTAACGATGTATCCTGCTTTCGCTAGTAATGCTGCATAATTGATGGGTTCATGTCCGGTAATATATTTTTTGAAAAATTTATCGGCAAAAATTGGATTGCTGATAGCCGCCAAATTTTGTTGCATGGTAGAAAGTGTATAGGGTATTTCCTGTTTACCATGATTCTTCCACATTACTTTCATATAGTCATCTAGCGTTTTACCAAATTCAGTCTGCAACTCTAAATCCAGTGCCAGTGCAATAGCGGCACCATAAGTATAGTAGGAGGTAAACATATTTCCATAGTTATTTTTATCGATGGACACAGATGCATCAACAAATACAGCATGATTACTTGCATCAACGGGAGAATAATAAACAGCACCCGGGGAGTTTGTTTTTGTGTTCACAAGCGAATTGACTGTTCCGATAAAACGTTGAGGTGAGTTGATTCCGGCTCTGGCTAATAATAACTCACCATAATACTGCGTAAATCCCTCAGCAAACCATAGCTCATGGCTCATATTACTTTTCTCAAAATTGAAGGGCTCTAATGTTTTTGGTCTGATACGCTCCACATTCCAGTTATGAAAAAATTCATGTGATGTAACGCCATACAGAAACGCAGGATTGAAAGTAGCAGTGGGCTGAGAGATCATAGTCGAATTTCTGTGTTCCATTCCATCTCCTTGTACATAGCTGTTAGCGCTCATGATAAAAGTATATCGACCGGTTTCATAAACCGGGTATTCTCCAAAAACTGCTTTTGCTTCTGCTACAATTTTTTTGGTTTTTTCTGTCAGTTCATCAACCTGCTCATTGCTGGCATCGGCTTCCAAGGCAATACGAATGGTATAAGACTTGCCATCTGCATTGGATACTTTCCATTCACGAATAATGAGGTCACCTATTTTAGTAGGACTATCCATAAAGTATTGCAGTCCGGGTGCAGTAAAAGTATGAGGACGATCCGTGGGAAATAATTGTGTTGCTACGATGCCTTTATTTTCTGCCGGGAGATCAAAACTGATTTCAATCGGTACTCGATCATATCCTTTGATCCACATAAAAGCTGCCGGCATATTGAAGTGAATACTTTCAGGATCAATACCCGCATAAGTACCATCTGCATGATTCGCAAATAAAGTATAAGTAACAGTAATAGCGCCTTTATGATCCGATACCTCAAATACATCTCCATCTATTCGTTGGATCGTTAGTTTATTTCCCTGTAAATCTGAAGCTATAACATCGTATACATTTTTACCAAATTCATGTGTTGCATATCTGCCAGGGGAAGAACGGCTCATTTTGAAGACAGCCGTTTTTTGTGCAATACCTGTTACAGTCAAACTAATTTTTGCTTCATGATGTACTGCATTCGGGAAAGCAACTTTATAGCTGATTTTTTGCGCAATGCCATCGAACATGCCGGCAATTAGTAAAAGGGATACAATGAATTTTTGTAGCATATAGATGTATTTGAATACTCGCTAAGTTAAATGACTCATTCGATTTAACAGATCATTCTCAAAAGAGAAGGATGAATGGTAAAAAGCTGCTATGTACTGATTGTTAGTGTATTAGATTGCTTTTATTGCTATCAAAAATGGAATCATCAGTCGTTGAAGACTTCATTTAATTGGTGGGGCAGTTTTTTAGGCGTACATTTGCACTCTTAATTTACAATTTACAAATTTACAAATGGACACACAAATTCAGGGAACTGTAAAGTTCTTCAACGAGGAAAAAGGTTTTGGTTTTATTAAGCATGATAACTCCAGCAAAGAAACTTTCGTACATGCTAACGGTCTGATCGATCAGATCGAAGCAAACGATAAAGTTATCTTCGACGTGCAAGAAGGTCGTAAAGGACCTAACGCCGTTAATGTTAAGCGTATCAACTAATTCAAGTATACATCTTAACCTTATGAACCATCCCGCCTAAAGCGGGATGGTTTTTTTATGTATCTACCCGTAGAATGCACGTATGCTTATAGCTTTGGTTATATTTGCTCCTTAAATTAATAGCTATGTCATTGGTGATGCAACAGTTGCAAGAAACAAGTGCTTTTATTCGTGAAAAAGTCTCAGGTAGCGCTAGTATAGGAATTATTCTGGGGAGTGGGTTGGGTAATCTGGCCAATGAAATCATCCCGGAATTTGAAATCGCTTATCATGATATTCCACACTTTCCTGTGAGTACAGTTGAAGGTCACAAGGGTAAACTCATTTTTGGAGAGCTGGGTGGTAAGAAAGTGTGGGTGATGGGTGGTCGTTTTCATTTTTATGAAGGATATACTCCCATGCAGGTAGCTTACCCTGTAAGGGTGATGCGTATGTTAGGTGTAGACACTTTATTACTATCCAATGCAGCCGGAGGTGTGAATCCTGCATTTCATGTTGGGGATTTAATGATTATTAAAGACCATATCAGCTTTTTTACCGTAAATCCGTTATTGGGTAAAAATGAAGATGCGATCGGTACACGTTTCCCTGATATGAGTGAGCCCTATAACAAAGCATTGATCCATATTGTCAAAGAAATAGCTCGTAAGAATAATATCCATGTGCATGAAGGCGTATACACGGGGGTAACGGGTCCAACATTTGAAACAAGAGCGGAATATAAATTAATAAATGTGTTAGGAGGTGATGCTGTTGGTATGAGTACTGTACAAGAAACTATTACAGCGGTTCATTGCGGCATGAAGGTTTTTGCCATGAGTGTCATTACTGACCTGGGTATTCGTGAGGAAGAAAATACCATTACTCATGAAGAGGTATTGCAAGCGGCTACCGATGCAGAACCAAAACTAACCTTGCTGTTCAGAGAGCTGATCCAAACACTATGATTGATTTATTTGATAGTTTTAACTTACCTGCAAGCAGGCTTTACCCTTATTTTGCAGTAGATTCTACCACATGCGTTTAGTGAAAAGACCTTTTTTTGGTTTACTTTTTTTACTCATGAGCTATATGCTGCATGCGCAGACTGGTACTCTTCGTACACGTAATTTGGGTAATCAATCATCTACACAGGGTAATGCTATTGCGTATGACCGTAATGGTAGACCTATGCGCAATTCAGGAGGTAATGACTCTTTGAAGACGCGTAATAGTTTGGCCGACTCTATCACGATCTTCTATCGTTATTTTGATTCTACACGTAACAGAACGATTGATTCCTCTATCAATGACTTTTATACGCGATTTCCATTACCATATCAATACCAGTCTTTAGGGAATTACGGAACTGCTGCACAGTCGCTTTTATTTACACCTTTTATGCAGGCTGGTTTTGATGCCGGATTTCATGCGTTTGATATTTACCAATTTACCATTCAGCAGACAAAGTTTTATCAGACTACTCGTCCATATACAGAATTGTCTTATTTGCTGGGTAGCAAAGCAGAGCAATTGATCAATGTGCTGCATACACAGAATCGAAAAGACAATTTCAATTTTTCATTGGAATACCGTTTCAGTAATGCACCCGGCAACGTGAAAAATCAAAATGCTAGTCATAATAATTTCAGGTTCACGTCTCAGTATAAATCTCCGAATAGAAAATATGGACTCTACTTTATTTTCCTTTCCAATAAAGCAGCATCTTCTGAGAATGGAGGTTTGCAGAATGTAAAAAGACTAGATAGTTTATCCTTGAATGATCCTTATGAACTGGAAACAAGGCTTGGTAGGTCAGGTGCAGCCAGTCGAAATCCTTTTAATACTGCAGTAAGTACAGGCAATATCTATAAAGAGTCTACACTATTCATCAGACATTTTTATGATTTTGGTAAAAAGGATTCTTTAGTTACTGATTCTACTACCTATAAGATCTTTTATCCAAGATTTCGTTTGGAACATACGCTACGGTATTCAACCAATAGTTATCAGTTCATAGATAATGCAGTTGATTCTTTGCGATATGAACAATATTTTAATCGTAAGGTACCTGATAGAGTAAATATTGGTTACAACGACCGTTGGACTAGTATTATCAATCAGTTCAGCATGCTAACATTTCCTGATAAGAATAACCAAAGCCAGTTTATAAAAGCAGGAATTGCATTACAGAATCTAAGTGGTCGGTTTGATTCTATATTTCGGAAGAGCACTTATAATATATATGCCTTGGGTGAATATCGTAATCGCACAAAGAATCAGGTCTGGGATATTGAAGCAAGGGGTGAACTGTATTTGAATGGATGGAATGCCGGTGATTATGAAGCTTGGATCAGTATGAAAAGACTATTAGGGAAGAAATTGGGATACTTGAATGTAGGTTTTCACAATGTAAATCGATCTCCATCATTCATTTTTGATCCGCTTAGTCGCTTTCCCATAGATAACCGTACCAATTTCGGCAAAGAAAATATAGTACGTCTTTTTGCGAATTATGAGAACCCCAAAAATGGGTTAAAAATTTCCGGGAACTATTATGTGGTGAATAACTACACTTATTTCGATAGTTTTTTTCATACAAAACAAGAAGCTACATTATTCAATGTGTTTCATGTAAGTCTGGAGAAGAAATTCAAATTATCTCGCTATTGGAATTGGTATACTGAAGTACATGTTCAACAAAAGACCGGTCAGGCTCCGGTTAATATCCCTTCATTACTCACACGAAATCGGATTGCATTTGAAGGTAATTTTTTTACCAATCTTTTTTTATCAACAGGATTGGAAATTCGTTATTACACCCCATATAAGGCAGATGGCTATTCTCCTTTTATAGGACGTTATTTTTACCAGAATACGGAAACCATCTCAAATCGTCCGGATATCAATTTATTCCTGCATTTCAGAATAAAGAGCTTTAAAGGCTTTGTTCGGTTTGAAAACCTGAATACACTCAATACTAGTAAAGGCTTCGAATTCAGTAAGTTGAATATGGTTTCATCCGTTTATCCATCTTTAGGACTCTGGACCAGGGTAGGCATTTGGTGGAACTTTATCAACTAGTCATTTAACAAAAAAATAGCCGATATTCATCGCTTCTTACTTAATTTTGTCATGTAATGAAACGCGTACTCGTATCCATAATTGCATTGATCTATTTCACTGTTAGCAGTGGAATGGTAATGAGTGTACATTATTGTATGGGTGAAGTCAGCAATATCCAGGTCAATCAAGTTCCTGAAGAGCGTTGTATTTGCGGAATGTCCAAAAAAGAAACTTCATCAAAAGGCTGTTGCAATACAGAATTTACGATGGTGAAGTTGGCCGATACCCACAAAGCTTCTTCTGCCTCTTATGATATACAAACCCCGGTAGCTTTAGTATCTCGCTCCTTGAGTCAACTGGAAGCTCCTTTATACAATACCAGTATAAAAATCTATACAGATATACATGGTCCGCCATTATTATCTGAACAAGATACATACCTTCTTAACTGTGTTTTCAGAATCTGATACCATTTCCTGTAATGGACTTTTATGCTAGTCAGTGATTAGCATACTCTTTTTATTTTATTGATTATTTCAGATTCCAATCATTTAAATTTTATTATCATGAAAACACAATCTATTTTTTTAAGCATATTATTTTCTTTCATTTCAATTTTTGCTATTGCACAAACCAAATCTCCGGCTGTAAAATCAGAGGAGATCAAAGTTTGGGGTAACTGTGGTATGTGTAAGTCTACCATTGAAAAAGCAGCTAAATCAGGTGGTGCCACTTTTGCGTTGTGGAATGAAGACACCAAAATCCTCAAAGTAAAGTATGCTGCTGCTAAAACATCGAATGCAAAAATTCAGGAGAAGATAGCTGCTGCAGGCTACGACACCAAGGATCTAACTGCTAATAATGATGCTTATAACAATCTTCATGAGTGCTGTAAATATGAACGTAAAGGCAATACAGAAACAGTAAAGCATGATAAGGCTTGTTGCAGTGATAAAGAATGTAAGTCAGATAAAGATTGCTGCACCGACAAATGTGCAAAAGACAGCAAAGATTGTTGCGCTAAAACCAAATAATCGAAACACATAATTTTTATCATGAGCGGATATGTCACTATGAAAAGTAGTGGCATATCCTTGCTACCATAAACATCATTTTATATGAAAAAGATTTTATTCTTATTATTTATATCTTTTGGATTACTTGCGAATGCCCAGTTCACAAAAGCAAACCTGCGTGCGAGTGGGCTTACTTGTGCTATGTGCTCTAAAGCAGTCTATAAGTCTTTATCTTCTATTGCTTTTGTAGAAAAAATAAATGTAGACATTCAAAAGTCAACATATGAGATCGTTTTCAAAACGGGCATGGGTGTTGATTTTGATGCATTAAGTCGCGCTGTTGTGGATGCGGGATTTTCTGTTGCACAATTACAAGTTACATCAGTATTCAATGGGGTAAAAGCAAAAAAGGGATCCCAGATTGAAGTAGATGGTAAGATGATTCAATTCATCAATGGAAATGATCAGTTATTAAATGGTGAAAAAACTTTTAGCATCGTCGATAAAAATTTTGTTTCTGCCAAAGAGTTTAAAAAATACAGTGCTTCTGCAGGTAAAACCTATGTGTCTGGTTTTGCAGAAGGAAAGCGTGTATATCATGCTGTTCTCTAATTGATTTTACAATTTTAAATTCTTTTATGAAGCAAATATTAATTGTAGCAGGACTGTTATTGTCTATTTACTTACCTGCACAAGAGCTGTATGTGTTTACAGAGCCTGCTAGTAATATGCCGGCAAAATCTATCGGAGTAAAGCAATCCGGAAAATGGTTGAATAATGCCATGTCTGGTAGAACTGAAAGCAGGCATACTTCAGAAATCATGTTTGGAGTCAATAAAAATTTGATGGTTCATGCCGCTGTTACCTTGTCTGACATGTATAGCAAAAATGTGCGAGTAGAAAGTTATCGGACATATGCTAAATATCGTTTTTTAACGATTGATGGTATGTACAGTCATTTCAGACTGGCAGCTTTCGCTGAAGCATCCAAAAGTCGGAATCGCTCACCTTATGATGAATTGAGTTTGGAGGGCGATCAAAGTGGAGTTCAGGCTGGGATCATTGCAACACAATTACTTCATAAACTGGCCATCTCAACAACCTTGAGTATGACGGAATCTCTGCAGGAAGGTAGAAATGCACCCGGACCTAAACTGGTTCCTTATCGTGCATTCAATTATTCTTTGTCAGCAGGATATTTATTGTTCCCTAAGAAGTATACCAGTTATGAACAAACCAATCTTAACCTGTATATAGAGTTGTTAGGTCAGCGTACCTATGATAAGAAGCGCTATTTTGTTGATCTCGCACCGGCAGCACAATTGATCTTTAACAGTCAAGCCAAATTGAACCTGGGTTATCGTTTTCAGTTAGGTGGCGATATGATGCGAATGGCAGATAAAAGCTGGATGTTGAGTTTTGAGTGGCTTTTCCTGAATGCTTTTAAATAGTCTGAAAAACCTATACAATGGCTATCGGATTTATGTACCTTTATTCGGTGCGTAAAACGGTAGCCATATTATTTACTGCCATCTATCTATTAGGAGCAACAGAAGCCAGTCAACTTTTAAAGTTACCGGTTTTGGTTCAGCATTATTATGAACATAAAGCAGGTAATGCTTCTGTAACGCTCTTTACTTTTCTTCAAATGCATTACTTGGGTAATGATAATGATGATACTGATAACCTCAGAGATGAGGCTTTACCATTCAAGACGATGGACGATTGCTGTGTAATCGCTTCCAATAGTTTACCTCCTCAGAAATTACAGATTATCCATATCGATTTCAATGAAGTGGAACAAGAGTTTACTTTATTGAATGATCCATCCCGATTTTTTATCTCTCCGGAAGATATCTTTCAACCTCCCCGGATCTCTTAAATATTAGAAGACATAGTATTAGAACAGGGGATACCATTTGCCGTTTACCGATAGCAAAATAGATCTCATAGAGATAAGTGTATCTTAATTGATCAGAAGTTAAAATCAAGCGCATGTTAAATGCCATTATTCATTTCTCAATCAGGAATAAGCTGATAGTAGGTTTGATGGTGCTGGCACTCATGATAGTGGGTGTTATCGAGACCACCAAACTGCCTATTGATGCGGTTCCGGATATTACCAATAATCAGGTATTGGTCATTACTACCGCTCCTAGTTTAGGAGCACCGGATGTAGAGCGATTCATCACAGTGCCTATAGAACAGGCAACACGCAATGTGCCGGGTATCGTAGAACAAAGAAGTTTTTCCAGATTTGGATTGAGCCTGGTAACCATTGTATTCAATGAACAAACCGATGTGTATTGGGCAAGAACCCAAATTAGTGAACGATTGGCTCAGGTGCGTCAACAAATTCCGGAAGGAATGGGGGTGCCCGAGTTGGGTCCTGTAAGCACAGGATTGGGAGAAATCTTTCAATATGTAGTTAGACCCAAACCGGGTTATGAACAAAAATTCTCTCAAACAGAATTAAGAACCATTCAAGATTGGATCATCAGAAAACAGCTATTAGCAACAGAAGGTATTGCTGATGTGAGCAGCTTTGGTGGACAATTAAAGCAATACGAAGTCTCTGTCCGAACAGATAAGCTTCGAAGTTTGGGGGTGTCTATTAGTGATGTATATGATGCATTACAAAATAATAATCAAAATACCGGCGGTGCCTATATTGAAAAAGGGCCTACTGTTTTATTTATTCGTACCGAAGGGTTGGCTAAAACGATTGAAGACATTCAACAGATTGTTATCAAAAGATCCAATGGTATTCCGGTATTGATAAGAGATGTAGCCGAGGTGAAATTTGGCGCTGCAACACGTTATGGTGCATTGGCTTATAATACAGATGGGGAAGTTGCAGGTGCGGTGGTAATGATGTTGAAAGGGGAAAATAGTAATAAAGTCATTAGGAATATCAAAGAAAAGATCAAACAAATAGAATCATCACTCCCGGAGGGTGTGATGATTGATCCTTTTCTCGATCGAACGAAAATGGTGAATAATGCCATTGGTACGGTAGAGACCAATTTACTGGAAGGTGCATTGATTGTTGTGTTTGTATTGGTGTTGTTTCTGGGAAATTTCAGAGCAGGCTTTATTGTAGCAACCGTTATTCCGCTCTCGATGTTGTTTGCAATCATTATGATGAATGCATTTGGGGTTAGTGGTAATCTGATGAGCTTGGGGGCACTTGATTTTGGACTCCTTGTGGATGGTGCAGTGATTATTGTAGAAGCCGTCATGCATAAAATGTCGAAGTTGAATGGGGTAGCGATGGGAACCAAGTTGAGTCGAGAACAGATGGATAGAAGTGTGGAAGAATCCAGTGGTAAAATGATGAATGCAGCTGTATTCGGACAAATCATTATCCTGATTGTCTATCTCCCCATTCTTTCTCTACAGGGAATTGAAGGAAAGATGTTCAAACCGATGGCACAAACGGTTTCATTTGCTATACTGGGGGCATTCATTTTATCGCTTACCTATGTTCCTATGATGAGCGCTTTCTTTTTAAGCAGAAAGCAAGGTCATAAAGAAAATATTTCTGATCGGATGATGCAAAGTTTACAACAATGGTATAAACCGCTATTGCATAAATCCATGAAAGCGCCCGGTATTATTATTGGTTCGGCAGTGGTATTGTTTGCAGCAGCAGTTGTAGTGCTATCCTCATTAGGTGGTGAATTCATACCCAAGTTGGAAGAAGGTGATTTTGCTGTAGAAACAAGGGTGCTTACAGGATCTTCACTTACGACCACTTTGCAGGAGAGTCAGAAAGCAGTGAAGATTTTATTAAAAGAGTTTCCTGAAGTGGAGAAGATCGTCACCAAAGTTGGAACGGGAGAAATTCCATCAGATCCCATGCCTATCGAATCTGCCGATATGATCATTGTATTGAAAGATAAAAAAGAATGGACAAGTGCTAAAACCTTTGATGAACTGGCGGAGAAAATGGGAGAAAGGGTCGCATCGGTTCCCGGTGTAACTACAGGTTTCCAATATCCCGTACAAATGCGTTTTAATGAGTTGATGACCGGGGCAAGACAGGATGTGGTTTGTAAAATTTTTGGGGATGATCTGGATAGTTTGGCCAGATATGCAGCTGCGGTAGGAGATGTAATCGGAACAGTAGAAGGAGCCAAAGATCTTTTTGTTGAAACAGTAACAGGTATTCCTCAGCTTGTGATATCTTATAACAGAGAAGCCATTGCTCGATACGGTGCGACGATTACAGATGTGAATCGGTCTGTGCAGGCGGCTTATGCGGGCAGTGTTGCCGGACAAATTTTCGAAAATGACAGGCGATTTGATTTGGTGATTCGCTTAAATGAATCGCAGCGTAACAATGTAGAGGAGCTTGGTGATTTGTTGGTAGAACTGCCATCCGGACAGCAAGTGCCACTTAATGTACTTGCTCGTGTAGCTATTGAGGAAGGCCCCTATCAAATACAACGTGAAGATGCACAAAGACGGATCACTATTGGTTTTAATGTTAGGGGGAGAGATGTACAGTCAATTGTGGAGGAGCTGCAAGCCAAAGTAAAAAAGCAAGTTCAATTACCTGCAGGCTATTATGCTACCTATGGAGGTCAGTTTGAAAATCTGCAACAAGCCACCAAACGATTGGCCATAGCGGTGCCTGCGGCTTTATTACTCATTTTTGTGATGTTGTTTTTTGCATTCAGGAAGTTCAAATACTGTTTGTTGATTTTTTCAGCTATTCCATTATCGGCTATTGGAGGGGTATTTGCATTGTGGATTCGTGATATGCCTTTTAGTATTTCTGCAGGAATCGGATTTATCGCATTGTTTGGAGTTGCTGTATTGAATGGAATTGTTTTGATCACAGAAATGAATCGGTTAAAAGCAGAAGATAATTCCTCATCCATACCGGAAGTGATAGCTCAAGCAACAGAAACGAGATTAAGACCTGTTCTTATGACAGCTGCTGTTGCATCACTTGGATTTTTACCAATGGCATTGAGTAACGGCGCAGGAGCGGAAGTGCAAAGACCATTAGCAACGGTTGTAATTGGGGGATTATTATCTGCCACACTACTCACACTTTTTGTATTGCCTTCCTTGTATCTTTTATTTGAAAAGAAAAAGATTCAAATACCTATGAAACCTTTACTTGTTATTGTAATGATGTTGTCGACATGGTCTTTACAGGCGCAACCGATGAAACTCGAAAAATTGTTAGCATTGGTGAAAGAAAAGTCGCCCATCTTGAAAGTGGGTCAACTTCAGGAAAAATATTATACTGCACTGAAAGGAACTGCCAAGGATATTCCCAAAACACAGTTGATCACGGAATTGGGTAATTACAACAGCTTCAATTTTGATTCTCGTGTTTCGATTTTACAGCCTTTTTCAGCAGGTATGGTATATCGAAAACAAGAGTTGGTATTAAATAGCTATTTGAATACTGCTGAAGCGAATACGGTCATACAACAACAGGTATTGGAAAAAATGATCCGTCAATTATACCTGGAATTACAATACCTGATGGCAAAGAAAAAAATACTAGAACGTGCCGATAGTGTTTATGGAAGCTTTCAAAGAGTAGCCCAGCTTCGTTTTGAAAAGGGAGAATCCAATTTGTTAGAGAAAACGACATTGGATAATCAAGTGATGCAAAATCGACAAATATTGTTGATGAATCTATCGGATACTAAAGCCATTCAATTGGAAATCGCTCTTTTATTACAAGATACCATCTCTATTGTTCCGGCTGAAGAGCTTGTAACGGATCAACAGTTATATGATACAGCCTTGTTACAACAACATCCTGAACTTCAATATTACAAAGCTCAGGAGCAACAGGCAGAGGCTGAAACCCAGCTGGCTAAAGCAAAACTGAAACCAGAATGGCTGATTGGGTATAATAACCAGTCATTAATGGGATGGATGGAATATAAAAACAGATCGGAACGTTTCTTTACAGCGGGAGATCGCTTTTCTTCAGTGACTTTGGGAATGTCTATTCCTTTTTTCAATAAAGCACAAAAAGCAAAGGTAGAAGCAGCGAATGTTCAGGAAAAGGTGAATCGGGCAAATACAGATATTGCTGCATTGCGTTTAAAGACTCAATTGCAACAGGCATTACAGCATAGAGATAAGTTTAATTCATCCTTGACTTATTTTAAAAACAGTGCCTTGCCACAATCCAATATCATTATACAGACTGCCAATCTAAACTACAAAAACGGGCAGATCAGTTATATTGAATGGGCTACATTGGTGAATCAGGCTTTAGGTATTCAAATGCAATATGCCGATACACAAAGAGATCATCAGTTGAATGAAATTCAGCTGGATTATTTATTACAAAAGAATTGACAAGCTATTATATGAAAAAATATATGCTAAGTATCGCTATGGTGGTATTACTATCATGCGGAACAAAAGAAGAGGCTGCAACTGAGGTTGTAAAAGAAGAAAAGCAGGAGACTATGGTAGAACTCAATGCAGAGCAACTAAAAAATGCCGGCATTACTATTGGCTATCCTGCTGAAATGGATATGCATAGTACCATCAAAGTGAATGGTGTTGTTGATGTGCCTCCACAAGGTATGGTTTCTGTGAGTTTTCCACTAGGTGGCTATTTGAAAAGTTCTCATCTACTTCCGGGAATGGGAGTAAAAAAAGGGGAAGTCATAGCCATACTGGAAGATCAGAGTTACGTGCAGTTACAGCAGGATTACTTAATGGCAAAAGCAAAAATGGAATTTCTCAATACTGATCTTTCTCGTCAAAAAGAGCTGAGTGAACAAGATGCGGCAAGTAAGAAAACCTATCAACAAGCATCATCTGATTTTAAGATTCAACAGGTATTGATACGATCTTTAGAAGAGAAGCTAAAGATCGTAGGTATCGATCCGGAGAAATTATCAGTCAATACTATTACGCGAACCATTAGTTTAAGATCTCCTATCAATGGATATGTCACAAAAGTGAATGTAAACATTGGGAAGTACGTGAATCCGGCAGATGTATTGTTTGAGTTGGTAGATCCCGATGATATTCATGCAGCGCTTACTGTTTTTGAAAAAGATATCATGCAGATCAAAAAAGGAATGCGCGCAAGTGTTACGCTTGCGGATAAACCCGGAAAAAAATATGAAGTGGATGTTATTCTGGTAACCAGAAATGTAGATGAGAATAGAGGTGGGTTGGTACATTGTCATTTTGAAAATGCCAATCATGAGTTGTTGCCGGGTATGTTCTTGAATGGAAGTTTTGAATTGGATAATAAGAAAGCCATCGTTGTTCCGGAATCAGCAGTTGTTCGTTATCAAAGTAAGCCTTACATTTTTATAGCAAAAGACTCCAGTCGATTTGAAATGATGGAGGTGGAGATAGGTATTGTTGATCGGCAAATGGTTGAGTTGAAGACCAAGGAAAATATCGATTGGAGACAACAAAAAGTAGTACTCAAGAATGCCTATAGTTTATTGGGTAAGTTGAAAAATAAAATGGAAGACGATTAATGGTGTTGACTCAATAGATATTTCCATGGGATGACAAAGGGGAGCATCAAAACCCATACAACAAAAAATACAGCCATACCTCCCGGGTATGGCTTGTTGTTTTGTATGGCGGGTAAGCAAACAAATAGTAGCCAACAAGATTTATAGATCAGTTGTAATAATAAAACCGCTGAAAATTGAATCGGATAAAAGAAACCGAATATGGATAAGATTGCAATTGATAACCAAAGTGCTCCGGTTAGTGGTATCACCGGAGTGACTGAATAAGCATCTGAAAATACAGTTCTAGCTGCATATGATGGGAGGAATAGGGAGGATATGCCAATCCATCCTGCTACCATGATGTTTGCCAAATATATAAGACGCATACAAGAATAGTAACAACTATCTCGCAAACTGGTTTAGAAGCGTATAAATTAATTAGATGCTGTTCTTTTTTTACTAATGGCGATCATGAGAAGGAATAATCCATAAAATACAGCACCTACACCCAAACAATTCATCAAAGTTTGTTGGTATCCTAATTTAATGACATTGACAAAAGGGTAGGGATAGGTATGTGTAATAGTGCCTCTAATTAATGTGTAAATAAGGTATGCAAGCGGATAATATAACCATGGCAATGCATCGCTCCATTCAAGTTTTTTTCTGTCTGTAAAAAATAACCAATAAATAAGAAAATATACAGGAATAAAACTGTGTAATAACTCATCTGCAACCATGCCCCATCCGGTAACAGGCCAGATACCTCTTAATAATACATTATAAATAATGCCTACCACTACAATATAAACAGTGATTGCTGTGGTGGTACTGAATTTTTTAAAGAACAGTCCTATTTTTGTTAAAGGGAATAGCCATAAGTATGTAAAATAAATGGCTACAAGACTATTGGTAAGTATGGTAAAATAGCTGAAGAAACGAATAATAGTATGAAGAATAGAAACTTCTCTTGCATTCAAGGTAACCCATAGCTGTAAGCCAACAGCTAAAATGCTAATGAGGCTACCAAACATGTAGATGCCACTATTAGATTTTTTTTCTTTCATGTACGCATAAGTTATTACTAAATATACGTTTTTGAAAGAAATGAATACTTATTTGAGGAATAGCGTATGCGGTATCACTAAAAATATCTAACAGATTAATGACTAACAATCTTTAGTCCAACGATAGAAGCAATCAATGTGGTGATGAAAAAAAAGTCTCCAAAAATCTGCAGGTTCTTTAAAGAAGAGAATACCTATGATAACAGTTCCAACCGCTCCAATACCTGTCCATACGGCATAAGCTGTACCGATAGGCAATTCTTGTGTGGCTTTTATAAGCAATAACATACTGATCGTTAAACAAACTAAAAAGCCACTATACCAGCCAATGGCAGTCATGCCCATGCTAAGTCTGGCCTTACCCAAACAAGCGGCAAACCCCACTTCAAATAAACCTGCTATGACAAGGATGATCCAACTCATGCATTTATATAATTTTCCAGTTGTTCTTCAACTTGATAAAACCCGACCAATTTTCGAATAACGGCTTCAACAACTGCATCCGGACAACTGGCTCCACTGGTCATTAAAACACGAAGCGGTTTCTTTTCAGGTAGATAGTTATGTATGGATATTAATTCCTTTGTTCTCCAATTGCGGTGCAGAATTTCTCGTTGATCAATCAATTTATCTGCGGCATCAATAAAATAAGTTGTCAGCTTTTCTTCACACAGTTCTACTAAGTGGGAAGAGTTGCTGCTATTATATCCACCAATCACAATGGCAATATCAGCCTCTGTATCTGCAAGCATGCCTGTTACTGCGGTCTGATTGTCGTTAGTAGCATAACAAAGAGTGTCTCTGGTATCTGCAAAACGATCTGCTATATTACCGGCAGTTAATTGGTAATGACGAATGAACACACTTTTTAAATAATCGGATATAGCTTGGGTATCAGTGGCGAGTTGCGTTGTTTGGTTAACGACTCCTATCTTTTGTAAATCTTTTGTAATATCAAATCCTTCCGAATAGCGGCCTTTGAACTCATGGTAAAATTCGGTAGAGGGTTTTTCACCCGTAATATATTTCGCCAGTTCAATGGTTTCTGCCATATCATTGACCACTACTGTAGGGGTATGGTAAGAAGCATGCGAAAAAGTGGCTCTGGTTTCTTCATGTTGTGGTTTGCCATGCACCACAATACTGTACCCTTTCTTGGCGATCTGCTCACTTCGGTTCCATACTTTTTCAACAAATGGACAAGTCGTATTGTATTTTTCAGTGGGTATTCCTTTTGCTTCTAAAATGGCTTCTATTTCGAGTGTGGTTCCAAATGCGGGAATGATGACCACATCATCTTTGGTAAGCGTATCGAAAGAGATCAGCTCTTGTCCCTTGGTGTCTTGCAAAAATTGAACACCTTTTGATAGAAGGTCTGCATTTACTTGTGGGTTATGAATCATTTCACTCAATAAAAAAATTCTCTTACCCGGATTTTCATCAATGGTTCTGAAAGCAATTTCAATAGCATTTTCAACACCATAACAAAACCCAAAATGACGTGCTAAATAGATTTGCAAGTCACCAAGATCTAATAATGTAGGGGAGAAATCTTTTTTTAATTTATCCTGCTCTTTTCTTCTCTGCTTAATGTTCCCAATCAAAGGGCTCCGGTATTCACCGGGTACATTGAACTGCTTCATGTAGCAAAGATAGGGATAGCAAATGGCTGATAGTCCATAGTTAATGGTAATCTTCTATGGACTATTTGCTATCGACTGATGAGTTTAAACAAATTCTCCCTATCTTCCAATCACCAAAACTAACAGTTGCGCATGTCAAACCATATGTTTTTACAGGCCTGTCTTATCGTGAGCGGAGGTGTCATAATCGGTGCCACGCCCAAAGAGAAAACCATCTTTACTGCCATCACGAGATCTGTTCAACGAAATCAAAAAAACTGGATCCATTTGTTCAATGGTACTTCCTTAAAAGGATGGAGGACTTTCCAAAATAAACCTTCTGATTCATGGTTGGTACAAGAAGGTGTCTTGTATTGTAAAGGTAACCAAGCACCCAATCAACAACGAGCTGACCTGATTACTGAAGAACAATTTGAGAATTTCGAATTGTCATTAGAGTGGAAAATTGCTGCCGGTGCTAACAGTGGGATTTTATATCTGGTATCTGAAAAATATCCGGCAACCCATCATAGCGGTCCTGAATACCAATTAATAGATGATATAGGTTATCCTGCCCAACTGGAAGATTGGCAAAAAACGGGAGCCAATTATGCGATGAATGTTCCTGCTTCAGATGCTACTAAACCTGCCGGTGAATGGAATAGTACCCGAATCATTGTAAACCAAGGTCATGTTGAACATTGGCTAAATGGAAAAAAGGTTGTTGCCTATCAATTATGGGACGAAAATTGGCAACAAAACAAAGCCAATGGCAAATGGAAAGATATGGATAGCTACGGCAGCGTAAAATCCGGTCATATCGCACTACAAGACCATGGCGGGGAAGCATGGTTTAGAGAGATTAAGATTAGAAGGATATAGGTTAAGTCAAAAGTGAAAGGTGAAAGGTGAAAAGGAAAGCTTATTTCCTGCAATGGACAATTGACTATTGACCATGGTCCATAGTCCATGGTAAGAGCATCATTTCACCTTTCACCATCCTCCCCCTTTCACTATCTTTGCCCCATGCATTATGTTTCTGTTGAAGGTCTCACGAAGAGTTATGGTATTAATCCCTTATTCAATAATATCTCTTTCCATATCAATGAGGGCGATAAAATTGCCCTGATCGCTCGGAATGGGGTCGGTAAATCAACTTTATTACGCATTCTTGCCGGACAAGAAACGGCTGATGAGGGTAAGTGCTGGATCAATAAAGAAGTGACCGTTGCTTTATTTGAACAAGAGCCAGAATTTGATGAAGCAAAATCGGTTCTTGAAAATATTTTTCATTTAGAGCATCCCATTATTACAGCGATACGTGCTTATGAAGCAGCCGCTGAATCAGAAGATGGTCATTTGATCGCAGACGCTATTACTAAAATGGATGAATTAGGTGCTTGGGATTTTGAAGCAAAGGTAAAACAGATATTAGGTAAGCTGAATATTCATCATTTGCAAAATCCGGTGAAAGACCTGAGTGGTGGACAACGTAAAAGAGTAGCGTTGGCTAAAACATTGATCGATATTGGGTTTGAGCATAAACATACTTTGTTGATGATGGATGAGCCAACCAATCACTTGGATGTTGAAATGATTGAATGGTTGGAACATTATCTCAATGGAGAAAATATTACTTTGTTATTGGTAACCCACGACAGGTATTTTTTAGATGCAGTTTGTGATGAGATATGGGAGCTGGAACGCGAAAACATGTATGTCTACAAAGGTGATTATGAAAACTACATGGAAAAAAAAGCGGCAAGATTAGAAAGTGAACAAGCTAGTATCGACAAAGCTCGTAATCAATATCGAAAGGAACTCGAGTGGATGCGCAAACAGCCGAAAGCGAGAACTACAAAGAGCAAGAGCCGCCAAGATAATTTTTATGAAGTAGAAGCCCGTGCGAAACAAAAGATAGAAGATGCCAAACTGCAACTGGAAGTCAAAATGAGCAGGTTGGGTGGCAAAGTAATAGAGATGAAGAAGGTATATAAATCGTATGGAGACCTTCCGATCTTAAAAGGATTCGATTATACTTTTACAAAAGGAGAGCGGATCGGCGTCATTGGTAAAAATGGAGTGGGTAAATCTACTTTCCTCAATATGTTGCAATTAATTGAACCTGCTGATAGCGGTAAAATAAATATTGGGGAAACAGTCATCTTTGGTAATTTTTCTCAACAAGGTCTGCAGATAAAAGACAACCTGCGTGTGATTGAATATGTCAAAACTTTTGCTGAGAGTTTTCCTTTAGCTAAGGGAGGTAGTTTAAGTGCTGCACAGTTTTTAGAATTATTTTTGTTTCCACCCGATAAACAATACACTTATCTATCTTCTTTAAGTGGGGGCGAAAAAAAGCGACTGCAATTACTCACTATATTATTTCGTAACCCTAATTTTTTAATTCTGGATGAGCCTACGAATGATCTGGATCTTCCTACATTGGCAGTGTTAGAAAATTTTCTGAGTGAATACCAGGGCTGCGTTTTGATTGTATCGCATGATCGTTATTTCATGGATCGATTGGTGGATCATTTATTTGTATTTGAAGGAAATGGAGAAGTGCGTGATTTCCCCGGTAACTATACGCAATATCGGATATGGATGAAGGAGGAGGAAGAAAGAGAGCAATTGACAGCTGACAGTAGACCGTTGAAAGTGGAAAGACCCGAAGTGAAAAATGAAACAGTAACTTCAAAGAAGAAAATGAGCTTTAAGGAGAAGCGTGAATTTGAGGTGTTGGAAAAAGAATTACCAGCACTTGAGGCAGAGAAACTAAAAATTACTGAACAGATGAGTCAGGGAGCGCTTTCCTTTGATGAAATTTCAAAACTCAGTGAAAGAATGATAGCCATCACGCAAGAGCTAGAGGAAAAAGAGTTGCGATGGCTTGAACTTAGTGAGATGGTTTAAATTGAGCCCATTCCATAACATGTATCGATTCTTGATCATACTATTGTTGGTATCTGTTCATGTAGCGGCACAACAAGACAGCACAAAGAACAAATTTGAGTGGGATACTTATGCAGAAGCTTATTATAGTCATGATTTTGGTAAACCTGCGGATCAACAAAAAATCCCTTTTCTATATTCTTACAATAGGCACCAAAAGCTATCATTGAATCTTATCGTGGGCAGAGTGTCTTATACCGCTAAACGATTTCGAAGTGTTGTGGCTTTGGCTGCAGGCACCTATATGGATGATAATTTGCAAGCAGAAGATGCTGTTCTAGGACAAGTTTTTGAGGCTTATGTTGGATTCAAACTTAGCAAGCACAAAGAATGGTGGTTGGACATGGGAATTCTACCCTCTCATATAGGATTTGAAAGCGCTATTGGAGCAGATCAATTAACCTTGACGAGAAGCATGATGGCCGATAATTCTCCATACTATGAGTCAGGATTCAGACTATCTTATAACAGTGCTAATCAAAAGTGGTTTTTAGGGTTGTTATGTGTAAATGGATGGCAAAGAAGTATCAGAGTAGGTCAGTCATTTCAACCAGCTTTTGGTCATCAACTCACGTATAAGCCCAATCATACTTTGAGCATTAACAGTAGTTCTTTTATTGGGAATGATAGACATCCTGATTTTAGAAGGATGCGTTATTTTCATAATCTCTATGCTAATTGGCAATTGAATAAAAATTGGCTAGTGACTGCAGGTTTTGATATCGGTTGGGAGCAACAAACAAAAGGGTCTTCAAAAATGTACCATTGGTATTCTCCGGTTTTGATATTGGGCTATCAAATTATTGATCATCATCGACTGGCTATGCGGGCAGAATATTACCAAGACATCCACAAAGTCATCATTTCATCTCCTTCATCTGTTGCATTCAAAACTTTCGGGTATTCAATCAATTACGATTATAAGTTTAGCCCATCTATGATGTTCCGTATTGAGGCAAGATCATTTAGCTCGGCGCAACCCGTATTTCCCACAGAAGCCGGCTTGAAATCAGATAATTTTTTTATGACCAGTTCAGTCAGTATCCGTTTATAGTAGTTCAAAAGAAAGCGCGTTACTTTCTGATCCGTTAATGATTATTGATACTTTTTGTTTGCCTTTATAAAAAGCTCTTGTTGTAATGATTTTGAAGCTTTGTCTTCTGGTGATTTCCCATTTTTCTCTCGTAGCCATTTCACGCTCACTAATCTTAAACACTTTCTTAGACAAGCTGCCGTTGTTTCTTAAGTAATGAATAGCATATTCCAAACGGACAGTAACTTTCTTTTTTCCGTTGTTGGTAATGCAAGCTTCAAATTCAAGATGGTCTCCAATCTTAACCTTTTTATTTTTAATAATGAAGCGGTCGATTGTTAAGTTGTCAGCATTTAGTTGATAGTATTTTAAAACTTCCGGATGTCCGGCTTTTAATAAGGATCTTAATCCATGTTTGATGATGGCATTGGTTTCCGGACTTTGGTTTTTCCATTTTTTAGCAATGGTAATCGCTATCTCAGGATTATCTTTTGAAATATCATTGAGGTTATTGGCTACACTTCTTCTCACCACTTCACAACTATCATTTTTCAGATTTTCAAGGATCGTTAAAATGGGTGTGGGATCTTTTTTCAACGTAGGTAAAGCCATGGCCCAGGGTAAACGAGGTCTACAGCCTTCTGTAGCTAGTCTGCGTACATGACGGCTTGTATGAGTAGACCACTTCAACATTTGCGGAATCATTTTTGCTTCATAGCGAACTATAAAATGCCTGACTGCAAATTCACAACTAATAAATTGGGTTACTTGCTCCATAGCCATTACAGATTCTTTGTAATGATCTAATCCATACAGATAAATATATTCTGGTAAGAAAAGGTATTCAATACTGCTTGCAACAGGTCCATCTTTTTTGATCGCTTCTATTAGTTCAATTAAAAGAGGCGCCGCTTTTGAATAGTCTTTTGGTAAGAAATGATGTAACACATGAGCTGTATGTTCCATTCTTTCTTTTAGCTCATATTCTTTAAACGCGGATATAAATATCTTATTCAGAAAAGATTTTTTATCAAAACCGGGAATACTTTTTTTTAATGGAATGGATAGCTGGTTATAAAAAGACTGTGAATACAGGTCTTTCAGTAAAGTACTCATGAACTAAATTTTACGGAAAGATGAGAGAAACTAACAATAAAATAAATAAAAAAGTATCAACGGTCAGATAAGAAAATGGGAGATATTGCTTTGTTTACAAAATCAGGCTGTGCAATATGCATCAAGGTAGTAACGGCTTGTTTTCCGGGAGTGCCCAAATCGATCGAAAACTCATTTACATAAAGATCAATGTGCTGTCGCATCACAGCTTCACTCATTTCCTGTGCATGTGCTCTAACATAATTGGATACTTCCGGATAATGTGCAAATGCATACTCCACACTTTTTCTAATCAGCTCATTGACTTGTAAAGCAATACTATCTATTATTCTGTGATGCGCTACAATACCCCCAAGTGGTATTGGTACTCCTGTTTGTTTTTCCCAGTAATCACCCAAATCCAATATTTTATGTAGTCCTTTCTGTTGATAAGTGAATCTGTTTTCATGGATGATGACGCCAGCGTCAACTTTTCCGCATATAACCAGTTCTTCAATTTCATGAAATACATGAAAGCTTTTTTCTTGGGCAAAAGGGAACGCCATTGAAAAAAGTAAGTGTGCGGTGGTATTGACACCCGGTATTGCAATTTTCGCATGGCTAACTTGTTCTATTGTAAGTGTCGGATCCTTTGTTATTAATAAAGGTCCTACTCCTTTACCTAGTGCGCCGCCACTGTTTAAAACTGTATACTGCTGTAAAACCAAAGGCAGTACACCATAGCTTATTTTCGATATATCTAATTTTCCCTCGATGGCCCATAGGTTCAAGGTTTGTACGTCTTCCATTACTACATCAAATGAAATACCACCCGTATCAATTTTACTATTGACCAGTGCATCAAAAATAAAAGTATCATTCGGACAAGGGGAGAAGCCGAGGGTGAGTGTCATGGGGCAAAGTTAGTTGATAGGTGATAGATAACAGTTGACTGTTGATAGTTGACAGTAAGAAATTTATTCACTAAACTGTCAACTATCAACTGTCATCTGTCAACTCTATTTTATCTTATACAACCTATCCACATACTTCACCAACACTTCATTCAATGCTTCAATCGCTTCTTTCATTTTCCAGTGGGCTTTGTTGCGTTCGCCTATGTAATTGGAGATGGCTCTGATTTGGATAAATGGAATATTGGCTTCCCGACAAATAAAATGTAAAGCTGCACCTTCCATAGATTCTACAACAGCACCATATTTCTTTTTGAGTTGTTCAATTCTGCTTGGTTGGGTGCTGATTTGGTTCACCGTAATGCCAGTTAGTTCAGGAAGCTTTAGTAGGTTATAGGTGCTAAGCCAGGGATTGGGTAATTTTCTTTTTTCAAATGGATGATAATTGCTTTTTTCCAGTTTCAAATCAAATAGATCTTTCCATTTACCGTCTTCCTCAACACCCACATCACCCAAAATTTCTTCTTTTACCACCACTACTTTCCCGAGGGGCATGTTGGAGTCAAAGCAACCTGCAATGCCTGCTTGTATAATCAGATCGGGCTTTTCTTCAGATACCAGACGGGTCAATGAAACAGCACTTGCCAGCATCCCAACACCGGATTGATGAAACCTTACTTTCAGTCGCTGACTTTCGCCCGTATAGAGTGTATTCATATTTACAAAAACGGGCATCCATTCTCCGATAGTTGCGGCTGTAATGATAATTCGCATGAAAACTGTTTAATAGATATAGTAGTATAAAAATACTAAGGATTGCATTGAGTTGATCATTTGATTTTAGGGTTTGCTATTTGTAAATCAATGATTTATGCATTTGTAGGTCAGTACATGCAAGGAGTTACAAGTCAACTTCATTACCTTTGCCGAAATTTTCGGAGCTAGCATGGTCTATTTAACGCGACAAGAACATTTTAACGCTGCCCATAAACTATACAATCCACGTTGGTCGAAAGAGCGGAATGAGGAGGTTTTTGGTGTATGTGCCAATGAGAATTGGCATGGACACAATTATGATTTATATGTAACGATCAAAGGCAATCCTGATCCGGATACGGGGTTCTTGTATGATGTTAAAAAGCTCAGTAAACTCATTAAAGAGCATGTAATTGATAAGCTGGATCATAAAAACCTCAATCTGGATGTGGATTTTATGAAAGACCAGCTTTGCAGTACCGAAAACCTCGCCATTGCAATATGGCAACAACTACAGCCGCATCTTCCACAACAGGTTCAGCTTCACTGTATTAAGTTGTATGAGACGCCTAGGATTTATGTTGAGTATTTTGGCTGATAGATCATGGCTTATGGTATATGGGTTTTGTTGAGTAAAGTGGCATCCTAGCCTGTGGATGCACTGGGGCTTATTTATCTGTTTACACTTTCTTGCTCTATTTCTAAACAAAATAACATCTATGCTGTTATTATATCCGTATGTACCTTTGTATTCAGGATGTCGAACATACCTGAATCATAGGTAGGATATAAAATTGGACCATGGTCCATGGACAAGAAGACATTCAAGCTCTGTTACCAATGTATAGGCTCTCGAACTGTCAGGCCACTTGATCAGCACACTTCTGAAACAGTGCCAGACCATTGATAACTGAATCACTTGATAATTAAATGTAAATGAACACCTGGGTTATTGCCGTTGAAGTGTGCGACGCAACGGAAGATGAACAGGTATCTGATGCCGGTTTCAAAATGGCATAAAATAATGGAGAATAAAGTAGCGGTATACAGGAAGGAACATTTTAATGCGGCACATCGTTTGCACAATTCAAATTGGTCTGTAGAAAAGAACAAGGAAGTGTTTGGTTTGTGTAATAATGCCAACTTTCATGGACACAATTATGAACTAATTGTAAAAGTGAGTGGTGTTCCGAACCCTGAGACGGGTTATGTGTTGGACATGAAAGTGCTGAGTGATCTTATTAAAGAAGAAGTATTAAACAAATTCGATCATAAAAATTTAAATCTGGATACAGTTGAGTTTGCAACACTCAATCCTACTGCAGAAAATATTGCCGTAGTTATTTACAATTTGTTGCGTGCTAGGCTGGATAAGGAATTGGACTTAAAAATCAGGTTGTATGAAACAGAACGAAACTTTGTTGAATATCCGGCTTAACGGAGAACAAATTGAATTGAGTGATATGCATATAGATGATATGGGAGATGATCATATCAGTACATCGGTAGAGACGCCGATGAGAGCTGATGCTTTTGAAAAAACAGATGAACAGAAAATCGCTGAGATTGAAGCACATTTTCGTGCCATCATGGAAACCCTAGGACTGGATTTGACGGATGATAGCTTGAAGGGAACACCTCGTCGTGTAGCAAAAATGTATGTGAAAGAAATCTTTCAGGGATTGAATCCCGCCAATAAACCGGCCATTGCATTGTTTGATAACAAGTATAAGTACAATGAGATGTTGGTCGAAAAGAATATTTCTTTCTACAGCAACTGTGAACACCATTTTGTACCCATCATTGGTAAAGCGCATGTTGCTTATATCAGCAATGGCAAAGTGATTGGATTAAGTAAGCTCAACCGATTGGTAGAATATTTTGCAAAACGTCCGCAAGTGCAGGAAAGATTAACCATGCAAATCGGAAAAGAGTTGCAGAAGGATCTGGGTACAGAAGATGTTGCGATTGTAATTGACGCAAAACACCTTTGTGTCGCCAGTCGGGGAGTGGAAGATGATACTTCTTCAACCATCACCGCCTTTTATGGTGGAAAATTCAAGGAAGAAAAGACAAAGCAAGAATTTTTGAAATATCTGGAATTGAAAACAGAGTTTTAATTAAAAAGAGATGGAGTAAGAAAGCAGCGAAAGCTGCTTTTTTTGTTTAAAATACCCTCAAATAGGTACTTTTTTCGTTTGAATAAGCGATACTTTTATCCTAAAATCTCAGGTTATGATACGCATAACAGTAAGACTCTTTTCGATAACTGTTTTTTTATTGGGTTCCTATTTGGCTATTGGACAAACATCTGCCGACTATAATAAACAAGCAAGAACGGCTAACGAAAAGGGTGACAATGATGGCATCATCAATGCTGCAACTTTATCATTGAATGTTGCTTTGAATGGAGAAGCATATTGGTGGAGGGCAATTGGATATAAGAATAAAAAGAACTATACCTTGGCAATCAGTGATGCTACTAAGGCAATGTCTTATTATACGAATGACAATTCATCAACAGGGAGGCTTTACGAGCTGAGAGCGAATGCTTATTATGAATTAGGTGATTATGATTATGCGGTTGACGACATGGAAAAGATGAGAGATAATTACGGCTTTTCGAAAAATAAAACCTTCCTAGAAAAGCTAGTTTTAGGTTATGTACAACTTCAAGAATTTGACAATGCCGTTTCAACTTACTCTGATATCATTAAACTTACAACGAGTTATATAGAGCTGTCTGATTTATATTTCAAAAGAGCCCTTGTAAAGAATAAAGATCTTTCTTATACGATCAAAGAAATTATGGATGATTTAGATGTATCCATAACAAAAAACAGACAAAATATTGAAGCCCTTTATGAACGGGGGGTAATGCACCTTGATAATAAGCGTTATGCGCTTTGTAAAACGGATATGTTGGAAGTTGTTAGGGTGCTCGATGGTAAAGCAAAAAATACTAATGATACACTAATGCTGGCTTCCAGTCATCTTGTACTTGGAGCTATTTATTATGACAATAAAAATTATGATGAAGCCAAAGCTAGCTATGTAAAGACGTTAAAATATAATAACAAAAGTGGCTTTGCTTTTTGGAATTTGGGGAGAATTAGATCTGAAATTGATAAAGACTATGAGGCCGCTACTGCAGATTATAAAAAAGCTATTACGTTGCTCACAACAAATACTGATAGGGTAAACTGTTATATAGATTACTATTTACACGAAAGAAGATATTTAAAATTTAATAAAGCAATGGAGGTAATTGATGCTGCAATAATCATTTCTCCAAATGATGCCACTCTTTATTGGGATAAAGCCTATCTATATAAACTCAAAAATGATAAGACGGAGGCTTTAAGAAATTATAATAAAGCCTTTTCAATCGGACTGAAAGATTCAACACAAAGAGCAGGGTTTTATCTGGAGAGAGGTCAGTTTAAACTTTCGAACAACGATCCTCAAGGCGCTTTATTGGATATACAAAATTCAATTGCATTAAGACCGGGATATAATAATTACAAAGCATTAGGAGATGTATTTAAAATAGGCATGAAACAAACTGAGCTGGCAAATGGGAATTATCAAAAAGCCATGAGTTATACGATTTCAGGTACACAAAAAAAAGATACATCATCTAACTATGCTTATGCAGCAGCAGCTATGGGTGATAAAGTAACAGCTGAACGTTTTATTAAAAAAATGATCATTGATGCGAGTGCTAAAATTGGTGCTTTAGCAGACGAGTACCATAATGCAGCATGTATTTATACTACCCTAGGTAATTTTTCGAAAGCATTTGAATATCTGGAACTTTCATTACAGGCGGGTTACAACAGTTTTGAACATATGTTGCATGATGCAGATCTTGAACCATTGTACAAATTACCTGAATATAAAAACTTACTTGTCAAGTATAAAGTTCCGGTACCGGTATATTAAGTGTAGCTTTCTATAAAAATAAATTTGGGATATCATCAGGATTAGGTTTTTTTGCGTTTAGTTAAAATAAGGATTATGAACAAGCATGCTTATATATTTCCGGGTCAGGGCTCACAGTTCAGTGGAATGGGGAAAAACCTGTATGAGTCCAACGCATCAGCAAAAAGGTTATTTGAAAATGCCAATGATATCCTTGGTTTCCGTATCAGTGATATCATGTTCAATGGTACTGATGAGGAATTGAAGCAAACCAATGTTACACAACCTGCAGTTTTTTTACATTCTGTTGTTGCGTACAGAACCATTGAAGCGCCAACGCCTCACATGGTAGCAGGTCATTCATTGGGTGAGTTCTCGGCTTTAGTGGCTAATCAAACACTGAGTTTTGAAGATGCTTTACAACTGGTAAGTATACGAGCGAAAGCAATGCAGAAAGCCTGTGAATTGGTTCCATCCACGATGGCAGCTGTACTAGCTTTAGAGGATGCTAAAGTAGAAGAGATCTGCGCAGCAGTTCAGGCAGAAACCGGAGAAGTGGTAGTAGCAGCAAACTATAATTGCCCCGGACAATTGGTTATCAGTGGTTCTGTAAAAGGAATTGAAATTGCTTGTGAAAGAATGAAAGCAGCCGGTGCCAAACGAGCATTGGTTTTACCGGTGGGTGGTGCTTTTCATAGTCCACTCATGGCTCCTGCCAGAGAGGAATTGGCGGCAGCTATTGAAGCTACTACCTTTCATCAGCCTATTTGTCCTGTTTATCAGAATGTAGCAGCAGCAGGTATTACCCAACCCGAACTCATCAAACAAAACCTTATTGATCAATTAACCGGTGCCGTTAAATGGACACAAAGTGTTCAAGCCATGGTAGCAGATGGCGCCACTAACTTCACAGAAGCAGGTCCGGGTAAAGTATTACAAGGGTTGGTGCAGAAAATTTATAAGGAAGCAGTGGTGGAAGGAGTGAGCTAAGGATAAGTTGATAGTTGACAGAAATTTTTTTTCTCTTCTGTCAACTGTCAACTAACATCTGTCAACTCTCTAAATGTCCAAGGTCCCATTCACCCATTCAGGATCCAAAGTTGCGTTGTACTTTTTATAAAAATTAATGGCAGGTTCATTCCAATCCAATACTTGCCAAACCATTCGCTTGAATCCTTTTTCTTTTGCTTCTTCTATCAAACGGTCAAACAGTAGTTTTCCGGCACCTTGTCCACGTAGTCTTTCTGTCACGAGAAAATCTTCCAGATATAAACATTGTCCTTTCCAGGTACTATAACGAATATAATACAATGCGAAGCCTTCCACTTTTCCATCAAATTCGGCTACAAATGCCCACCATACAGGGTTTTCACCAAAACCACTTGTTTCAAAATGTTCAAGTGTAACCGTTACTTCTTCTGGAGCTTTTTCATATAAAGCCAATTCATGAATCAACTCTAGTAGTCTAGCGCAATCTCTTCTTTCTGCTCTTCTGATCTGAATATTCATACTCAATCGATAAATGCTTTATTTTTTTCTTTTTGCAACAAAGTTCCCATTCGGTTGCTGAAATGTGAGTTGTGACACATCAGTTCCATTCACATCAAATGCCACAAAGTATCCGTTTAAAATTTTAATGGCAAATCTGTTGTTTTCTATGGCTGATAATTCATATTCCGGTTGACCAGGTATCAATGCGAACAGTGTATTATTTTTCACAGATATTTTCACAACTGCACTTCCAAGTTCATACTCTCCTACAAATTTCTGGAGTTCATCAGCAGAAGTTTTAACGGTTCTTGGTGTTTTTTTGAACGATAGATGATCAATTGTTGGTTCAAGTTTTAGAGAAAGTGAATTGATATCACCTGATCCATTCATAAAGAACTGAAAACGTAACTGACTTTTTTCTGTTGTATCCGGTTTACCACTCTTCCCAACATTATAAGGTTGGAATACATCGTAGTGAAAATGTTTCAGCCATGCAGGATCATTGTCATAAATATGTACAAACAATGAATCATTTTGCTCTATTACTTCCAAGCTTCCATAGCCTGGATGAGTATAGATTCCTTCATATCCTTTGAGTGTGTGTGAAGGCTTTGTGTTTTTTTGTTGATTGGAGCTGACAGTTTTTTCGGCAGCTTTATCAGCTTCTTTGGCTTTTTTATTTGCTTCAAGAATATCCTTGTTCCAATCAAAGAAAGGGAGTTTCAATAAACGGTCTGCCATCATATTACGTACAATAGCAGTAACAGAGGATGCATTTTGATTCGTTAAAACAATGATTCCGATACTGTCAGTTGGGAAGAAACTGGTGCTGGCAGAGAATCCATCAATGTTGCCGCCATGTTCTACTCGATAATGCCCTTTATACGATGAGAGTGACCAACCCATTCCATAGCTTGAAAAAAATACATCAGGTCTGTCTTTTGTTGGTATTCCGGGTCCAGATACCATTTGAGCAGACATCGCATTACTAATATAACCAGCTGGTATGATCTCTTTTCCTTGATAATTACCTCTGTTGATCCAAGTGATTACCCATTTGGCCATTTCATTCACACTGCTATTGATGCTGCCCGCAGGTCCCATTGCCCCAATATTGTAATAGTCAAGCTTGTCAATGATACTATCTTTTTTTAAGCCATATCCAATAGCAGCATCTTCGTCTTTCATAAATTCATCAATGGTCAAATTGCTTCTTGTCATTCCCAACGGTTGAAAAATTCTGGATTTGATATTTTCTTCCCAGCTTTTACCGGTTATTTTTTCTGCGATCATTCCCTGAGTCAAGAACATAAAATTGTTGTATTGCCATCTTTCGCGAATACCAAATGTTGGCTGCTGGTATCGTATTCTTTGTAAGAGACTATCCCTTGATTTTGTTTTGAACAGGTACCATGAAAAATCATGTCTTGGCAATCCTGTGCGGTGACTCATCATATCACGGATGCTAATATGTTTATCCATGTCTTCATTGTAAAACTTCAAACCAGGTAAATACTTTATAGCAGGCTCATCAAAATCTATTTTATGATCTTTTTGAAGAATGCCTAATAATGAGGAGGTAAAGGCTTTGGTACAGCTTCCAATAGCAAAAAGCGTATTGGGTGTTACCGGTAATTTTTTCTCATAATCACGATAACCAAATCCTTTGGTATAAATGATTTTGTCTTTTTCTACAACGGCAACTGCAAACCCAGCTGCTAACTGATCTTTTAAAACACGCTCAAAAATGGTATCCAAACCTGTAAAACGATCTTGCTGAACAGCAGGTAGGGTCTTCTTTTGTGCATAGGTAACAGAGGTGAAAACTGTTACGGCCACCAATAGAAATTTTCTCATATGGTTGTTTTTAAAGATTATCAGTCTCAGAACTACAATTTTTATTACAATAATTTATTGTAATGCTTGATCCAGATCACGAATAATATCTTCTATATTTTCAATGCCAACACTCAAACGAATCAAGCCATCTGTAATGCCATATTTAAGTCTTTCTTCTCTTGGAATTCCAAAATGACTCATACTGGCCGGGTGAGATACCAATGTATCTACGGTGCCCAATGAAATAGCTCGTACGCACATTTGTAATTGGTTGATGAATTGTTTGCCTGCATCAAGTCCGCCTTTTAATTCAAAGCTCATCACTGCTCCGGGCAATCTCATTTGTTTTTTACAGAGCTCGTGATCCGGATGCGAAGAAAGACCGGTAAAATTTACTTGAGCAATTGCCGGGTGTTTTTCCAGAAAAGCTGCAACAGCCTGCGCATTGGCACAATGTCTTTCCATTCTGATCTCCAGTGTTTTCATTCCCTGTGCCAATAAAAAAGCATCGAAAGGATTACTGTTACCACCCAGTAATACATGCCATTTCCAAACAGAAGTTCTCATTTTTTCTAGATCCTTACCTAAAAGCACTCCACCAATAGCAGTGCCATGTCCATTCAAAAATTTAGTAGTGGAGTGAAATACATAATCAACTCCAAATTTGAAAGGCTGTTGTAAGTAAGGAGTAGCGAAAGTATTGTCAACACTAACGATTACATTTTTAGTCTTGGCAATTTTTGTCACAGCAGCAATATCTACACATTGTATAGTAGGATTAGCCGGTGTTTCAATATGTACAAGTTTGATCTGTGGATGTTGTTGTAAAGCTTCTGACACAAGATTCAAACTCCGCATATCTACAATGATCACTTCAATACCGGTAGCTGCTAATACTTTGGTCATCAATTCTTGTGTACCACCATATAATGAATAGTGCGATAATATTGCGTCTCCGGCCTTTAAATTACTTAGAAATAATGTAGACATCGCTGCTTGTCCGCTCGAGTGCAGTAGTGCTTTTAACTGCAAAGGCTGTCCATTATCATCTTTCAAACCAAAGGCTTCCAGTGCTGCAATGGTTTCTTCTGCAGCTGTAAAAGTGGGATTACCCCAGCGACTATATACCCGGGTCTTATCAGTACCTGCAAAACGATCCATGCCGTCTTCTGCTGTATCAAACGTAAATGTAGAGGTAGCAAAAATGGGTGTCAGGTGTGCATCTTCGGCATTTTTATGTCCCGCAGCATGCATGGCCGTTGAACTGATTCCTTTTAATAAAAATTTTTCAGACATTCTTTGTAAATTGAAGGGATAATAAATTCTGTACCATCAAATGTAAGACGAAAATGAAGCAAATACTACTCTCTTACACGGCCTATGAAGGATGGGCCAATGAACAACTGCTGAATTTGGCAGTACAGTTATCACCAGAAGAACAAAATCGCGAGATCGTGAGCAGTTTTTCTTCTTTGCACAAAACCTTTTTGCATATGTGGGATGCATCCAGTGCCTGGTGGCAAAGGGTACAAATGCATGAAAATATTGTCATGCCTAGTTTGACTTTTCATCCGAGTATGAAAGATATTAGTAATGGCTTATTACATCAAAATAAACAATGGGAACAATTTGTTGAACAAGCAACAGAAGATATGTTGGCTGCTTCATTACCGTATAAGAATATGAAGGGACAAAGTTTTCTTCAGCCTTTATCTGATATCATCATTCATCTCACAAATCATGGTACCTATCATCGCGGACAAGTGACCACCATTTTGCGACAGCTAGGTGCGGAGAGAATACCGCAGACGGATTATATTGTGTTTAAGAGGCAAGGAGGTTAGTAGGTGAAAAGTGAAAGGTGAAAAGGTTTTTTTCTTTTCACATTCACTTTTCACAGAGCTATTCTCCATCATATCCCCACTTCACCCAAGTAGCGCCCCAGGTAAATCCACCGCCAAATGCTGCCAGTACAATATTATCGCCCTTCTTTAATTGTTTTTCCCAATCCCATAAGCATAGCGGTAAAGTTGCTGCGGTCGTATTTCCGTATTTCTGAATATTGATCATTACTTTCTCCTTGGGTAGTCCCATACGATTGGCAGTTGCATCAATGATACGTAGGTTAGCCTGGTGTGGAACCAGCCATGAAATATCATCACCTGTTAATCCATTGCGTTCTAACAATTCTGCGCTAACATCAGCCATTCCTTTTACAGCAAACTTGAAAACTGCTTGTCCTTCTTGATACGCAAAATGTTCTCTCGCCATCACTGTTTCAACAGTTGCCGGTTTTACAGAACCCCCAGCTTTCATGTGTAGATAATGTCTGCCGCTTCCATCACTTCTCAAAATACTATCCAATACTCCGGTTCCATCAGCAGCAGGTTCTAATAAAACCGCACCGGCGCCATCTCCAAAAATGATGCAAGTAGCGCGATCGGTATAATCAATGATGGCACTCATTTTATCTACGCCTACTACAATTACTTTTTTAAATCTTCCACTTTCAATATACATAGCGCCGGTGGTCAATGCATACAAGAAGCCACTACATGCAGCACTCATATCATATCCCCATGCATTGGTAGCACCTATCTTATCGCAAATGATATTGGCGGTAGCAGGAAATACCATGTCGGGAGTTACGGTGGCGCAGATAATACAATCAATATCCAGTGGACTTAAATTTTTCTTTTTGAGAATTTCCATCACTGCGGGTACAGCCATGTCACTGCTGCCTTTTCCCGGTTCTTTCAAAATTCTTCTCTCTTCAATACCGGTGCGTGTACGAATCCACTCATCATTGGTATCCACCATTTTTTCAAGATCGAAATTGGTGAGTTTGTCTTCGGGTACATAGCCGCCTACTGCGGTGATGCTAGCTGTTATTTTATTCATGATAATTTTTAAATGCGTTTAAAAATTCTTTGGGAGACTGTATAAGTATTTGAGATGATTTGAAATCTTTTTTATCTCTTGTGATTACGGAATGTAAGCCTGTAACAGAAAATGCTGAGGCTATTTGTATGGCATCTTCAAAGTCAGTGATGTCTGAATCAAGCGCTTCCTCAATTGTTCTATTGTCGACAGTCACTGTTGTCAATAAACGATTGAGATCTCTCAAGATTCCTTTAGCAGCCGGCTTACCGGTAAATTTTTGAAGAAAATAACCTATTTGTGTATAACTGATTGCCGAGACAAATCCGTTTATATCTTTTTTGTAAAGAAGTTTAAATATTTCAATTGCATCCTCATCAAAAGGTGCTCTTTTAAGAAGGAAATCAAGGATAATATTTATATCAAGAAACACTTTCATTTAGCGATGCTTCTTCAAAATTTCTTCTTGAATAATTTCTTTATAATCCCTTTTATCATCTGTCTGTACACAACCGTGTAGTCTTTTTAAGAGTGGTGGAAGATCTTCTTCCGGACTTTTAGGTTGCTTTTTTCGCAATCCTCTTAAATATCCTTCAATGATTTTTGATAAGCTCTTGCCTGATTCACGGGCATATGCTTTGGCATCAGCTACAACCGCTTCATCGATCAATAAAGTCAATTTTGCCGACATACGTATAAATTTTCTACAAAGATACGTATAATCTCTAAGCTTTTACCCTTATTTTTGGTAGCATTATGATCGCATTTGTAAGAGGTAAATTTGCTGTTAAAACACCCGCAAGACTGGTGGTAGACGTAAATGGGGTGGGATATGAACTCCAAATTAGCTTGAATACCTATGCGGCAATCGCTAATGTTGAAAACGGACAATTATACACTTATTTACATATTACTGAAAATGCACAAACATTGTTCGGATTTGCCGATATTGCAGAAAAAGAACTATTTCTACAATTAATCAGTGTATCAGGAGTGGGTGCAGCAACCGCCAGAATGATGTTGTCTGGAATGAAACCCGATGAAATCATCAGAGCGATCGTTCAAGGCAATACCAAACAACTGGAAGGAATTAAAGGGATTGGAAAAAAATCGGCAGAAAGATTGATTGTTGAACTGAGAGATAAATTAGGTAAACAATCTATGGAATCTCCAATATCCGGTGGTATTATTATGAATACACCTGACACTGATGCGGTACAAGCCCTGATTGCTTTGGGCATTGGAAGACCGCAAGCAGAACAGGCCATTAAAAAAACAATGTCCATTATACCTGCAGATGCTTCACTGGAACTGATCATCAAACAGGCACTTAAAAATTTATAGTCTATCGCCTACACCTCTACTTAAACAAGTGCACTGCTTTGCGTTTATTGTCTTTTTTTGTTTTTGTATTGCTGCTATTGAGTCATGCCCCTGCATCAGCTCAGCAGCGAGATAGTTTGCGCTATCCTATTAGCGACAGAAGAGGCGATGCTTTGAGCGAGCGAAGTAAGAACCCATTTGACCTTCGAGACACTGCACTGATTAAAAGAACCATTGAATACGATCCTAAGAGAAAACAATATGTCATTGTAGAAAAGGTCGGTAATCGCTACTACAGAATACCAACAAACATGAGTTTTGAAGAGTTCTGGCGTATGCAGGCAAGAGAACAAGAGAGGGCTTACTTCAAAAAAAGAGCAGATGCGATTACATTATTGAATAAAAAAGTACCACGACCTAAACATGAAGTATATACCAGTTTATTTGACCGCATATTCGGATTAAATGATGTAGTCAACAGGTACGCAGGTGATATCAAAAATAGTATTGATGACGCTCGCAATGCAGCCAATGATCTGAATAAACTGAAGATTGATATTCGTCCAACAGGTGATGTGAATATCCTCGCCGGTTATCAAGGACAAAATATCAAAAATCCAACACTACCTGAGAGAGCACGAAAAAATGGTGGATTTGATTTTGATATGAATGCCAATCTAAACGTGAACGCGAATATTGGTAACAAACTAAAATTCCCCATCAACTATAATACACTCTCAAACTTAAACTTTGATAATCAGTTGAAACTTGATTACAAAGGAATGGATGATGAGTTGATCAAAAGTATTGAAGCCGGAAATATTTCTTTTCAATCCAGAGGAACATTAATTCCCAGTGCACAAAATCTTTTCGGTATTAAAACACAATTGCAGTTCGGAAAACTTTTTGTAACAGGTGCTTTGGCAAATCAACGTTCAAGTCGACAATCAGTAGCATTGCAAGGAGGAGCCGCTACGCAAAACTTTCAAAAGCGATTGGATGATTATGAAGAAAACAGGCACTTTCTTTTAGGTCAATATTTCAAGGATAACTTTAATAAAACCATGGCCAACCTGCCGGTCGTAAACTCGCAGGTACAAATTCAGAGAATTGAAGTATGGGTAACCAATAGAACAGGCGCTACTACCGAAGCTCGTGATATCGTTGGTTTGATGGATTTGGGTGAAGCAAGACCTTTTAATCCTGCTGTTACGCCACAAACCAATAATCCACTTCCTTTTAATGGTGCCAATAATTTATATCCTTCTTTGGCGGGTGACCCCAATAGCAGAAATCCTTCTTTTATCAATACATTATTATTGTCGAAAGGATTAAGACCGGTAGATGATTATGAAAAAACATTTGCGAGAAAACTAACCCCTACAGAATACTCTTTCAATCCTCAAGTAGGGTTTATCTCTATCAATACACAACTGCAACCTGATGAGGTTTTGGCAGTTGCATTTCAATATACATACAATGGTAGGGTATATCAAGTAGGTGAATTTTCACAGGATGTGGCTTTGGATTCAACAGGTGGGGTACAGAAAGTTTTATTCTTAAAATTATTGAAAGCTACTTCACAAAGAATTCAACTACCCATATGGGATTGGATGATGAAAAACGTATACTCTTTAGATGTATTTGGAGGTATACAGAGAGAAGATTTTAAACTCAACGTATTGTATGAAGAACCTAGTGGGGGTTTGAAAAGATATTTACCTGAAACTTCTCCGGCTGCTAATGGCCAACCCTTGTTAAGAATTCTGAATTTGGATCGGTTGAACAATCGAAATGACCCGCAACCCGATGGGGTATTTGATTTCATTGATAATTTCACCGTACTACCTCAAACAGGAAAAATTATTTTTCCGGTACTAGAGCCTTTCGGTAGAGATCTGGATACACTTGCATTTGCCGGATTACCCACATCAGTCAAAAATAAATACGTGTATTATGCATTGTATGATTCTATCAAAGCCATTGCACAGACCTATGCAAATTTGAATCGCTTTGTGATGCAAGGGCAGGTGAAAGGAAGTAGCAGCGGCTCAGAAATTTATCTTAATACATTCAATATCCCTCCGGGCTCTGTAACAGTAACTGCTGGCGGACAAATATTAAAAGAAGGAGCTGATTATACCGTAGATTATAATTTAGGGACCGTCAGAATATTGAATGCAGGTATTTTGAACTCGAATGTTCCTGTGAATGTCTCTTTTGAAAACAATGCAGGTTTTGGAATGCAGCAAAGAGGATTTAGTGGATTACGATTGGATTATATCGCCAATAAAAAACTGAGTTTGGGTGCAACCACGGTTCGATTGGGTGAACGACCTTTCTTTACTAAAATGGCATATGGCGATGATCCGATTCGTAATACTATGTATGGACTTGATTTTAGCTACCAGTCTGAATTGCCCGGCTTAACAAGACTGTTGAACAAACTTCCTTTTTATTCCACAAAAGCCACATCAGCGATCAATGCCTATGGTGAAGCTGCTTTTCTAAAACCCGGACACCCGCCACAAATTGGTAGGGGAGAACAAGGGTTGATTTTTATTGATGATTTTGAAGGAACGAGAACCAGTATTGATCTTCGTTTTCCTTTTGTTGCTTGGGCATTGGCATCAACACCTCAAGGCAATACAAAGTTTCCGGAGGCAACACTCACAGATTCTATCGATTACAATTTTAATCGAGCCAAACTGGCTTGGTATAATATTGAACCCAACTTGCAGGATAAAAACAGTAGCAATAACCCATTGCGCAGAAACTTGGCGGAGTTGAGTGATCCGCGTGTGAGACAAGTATTCACCAACGAATTGTTTCCACAGCGAACTACCAATATCACAGATGTACAAGCAGCTACTTTTGACTTGGCTTTTTATCCCACAGAAAAAGGTCCGTATAATTTTGAAACAAGACCTTCGGAGTTTACTGCGAATGGTCGTTTGACAAAACCCGCTAATCGTTGGGGAGGAATTATGCGTGCTATCGATCAAACAGATTTTGAAACTGGTAATATTGAGTTTTTTGAGATTTGGATGCAGGATCCTTTTATTTTGAATCCGGGTAGTAGAGGGGGTAAATTTTTCTTGAACTTGGGAAATGTGAGTGAGGATATATTAAAAGATGGCAAACGTTTTTACGAAAATGGGTTGAATACGCCGAATATACCCGCAGCAGTGGATAGTACAAACACTTGGGGTAAAACACCGGTGAATCCTATTCAGATTACACAGGCATTTAGTAATGATCCAAACGACAGACCTTTTCAGGACGTAGGCTTTGATGGTTTAGATGACGATGCAGAGCGCAGAAAGAAGGGGTATATCTTGAATCGAATCGCACAAAATTATGGCACTTCTTCTCCTGCCTTTATTCAGGCACAAGAGGATTTGGCACGCGATAATTATAAATGGTTCCGTGATAATTCATTTGATCAATTAGGTACGGGTATTTTAGGGCGTTACAAGAATCATAACAACCCACAAGGAAACTCTCCTGTAGCAGTTACCGGTGGTGGACAGTTCACACCCGCTGCAACATTGTATCCTGATAATGAAGATCTGAATCGTGATAACACACTGAATGAGACCGAAGCTTATTATGAATATGAAGTGAATCTTCGTCCGGGTATGGATGTGGGTATTACACCTTATATCACTGATAAGCGAAGAGTAACCGTGAATGCAGCTGATGGTACTACGAAAACAGAAGACTGGTTTTTGTTTAGAATACCCATTCGTGGTTTTAGCAGAAAAGTGGGAGGTATCGCTGATTTTAAATCCATTCGTTTTGCCAGATTATACCTGACAGATTTTGAAGATTCTGTTGTGATTCGTATGGCGAGAATGGATCTGGTACGTAACCAATGGCGACAGTTTAGTTTCAACTTAGATACAACAGGTGCGTACACACCTATCACAAATAATGCTACCACTACTTTTAATACGCTGGCGGTAAATCTAGAAGAAAATAGTAGCAGGCAGCCGGTTAACTACATTATGCCACCGGGTGTTGAACGTGTTCAATTATTGAGCAATAATGGTGTGAATCTCCAACAGAATGAGCAGGCGATGAGTTTACAAGTTCGTAATCTGATCACCGGTGATGCAAGAGCAGTATTCAAAACCTTGAATTTGGATATCAGACAATATGGTAATCTCTCTATGTACTTGCATGCTGAATCTGTACCCGGCCAGCGTCCGTTGCAGGATGATGAGTTGTATGCGGTGGTTCGTATCGGACAAGATTTTTTGAATAACTATTATGAGATCAAAGTTCCTTTGAAAGTAACTGCTCCCGGAAATTATCCGCGCGGACAAGAAGAAAGGGTATGGCCTGCTGCCAATGACTTGAATGTGAGTTTACGTGATTTGATTGATCTCAAACTTCGTAGAAATGAACAAGGGGGAACAGTTACCAATATTTATCGGGAGCGTTTCGGTAATAAAATTTATTCTATTCGCGGTAACCCGAACTTAGGAGAAGTGAGAGGTATATTAGTAGGTGTGGAAAATCCTTATCGTCCTGATGGACCTACACTTAGCTCAGAAGTATGGGTGAATGAATTACGGTTATCTGATTTGGATGAACGTGGCGGTTGGGCAGCATTGGGAAGGGTAGATTTGATGCTGGCAGATCTTGGAACCATGTCTATTTCTGCCAATACACGTTCACAAGGTTTTGGTACCATTGAGCAACGTGTCAACGAACGTGCAAGGGATAACCTGATGCAGTTTGATATTGCTGCCAATATTGATGCAGGTAAATTATTACCCAAGAAAGCCAGATTTTCTCTTCCTGTGTATGCCAGTATTAATCGAACCATACTTACACCCGAGTATGATCCTTTTGATAGAGATGTACGCTACAAAGAAAAATTGAACAACAGTTCCCCAAGTCAACGCGATTCTATTCGGAAGGCAGCTGTTGATCAAACCACCATTCGTACACTCAATTTTACCAATGCCAGATTTCTTCCCGGAGCAAAACAAGGATTGTTGAGTCTGAGCAACTTTGATTTCAATTATTCATTCACTGAGACAGAACAGACAAGTCCGGTCATTGATCAAAATAAAGTCACTAGACATCGGGGGGGATTTGGGTATACCTATAATGCACAAAGCAATTACATAGAGCCATTGAAAAAACTTATTAAATCAAATTCTCCATGGTTTGCATTGGTGAAAGATTTTAACTTCAATCTCAAGCCCTCTTTCCTCAGTTTTAGAACAGATATTCAAAGACAGTTCGGACAATTCATACCTCGTATCGTTAATACGTTTGACAGTAAGGTAGAACGTGTGGATACGACTTACGATAAATATTTTACGTTCGATCGTTTTTATAATCTCCGTTGGGATTTGAGTCGCTCCTTGAACCTTGATTTCTCAGCCGTTAACAATGCTCGTGTAGATGAACCCTTTGGACAGATTGATACGAAAGAGAAAAAAGACTCTGTTCGAAAAAATTTCTTTAAAGGAGGAAGGAATACATTGTACACACAAAAAGCAACACTTACCTATACTTTGCCACTCAATAAATTCCCAATGACCGATTGGATTACTGCAAGGTATGGCTATACTGCAAGTTACAATTGGATTGGAGCCAGTAGATTGGCTTACAACTTAGGTAACACGCTTGAGAACGCACAGGAAAATAATTTTACGGCTCAGTTCAATTTCGCCAGCTTATACGCTAAGTCCAGATGGATGCGCGCACTGGATAATGTACCTGCTCCCAAACAAAAAGGGGATACCACTAAGAACAAAAAGCCACCTTCTAACTTGTTGGGCTCAACACTTTTGCCAAAATCTGTCGCCTTACAAGGACTATTGGGTAAAGACAGAAAAGAAGCGCTTAAAAAATGGAAGGCACAAAGAAGAGATGAACGCATCGCACAAAGATTGCTCCGTGCCAATCAATTACCTGAGTTGGGCGGATTGGAAAGAGCAGGAGGTAAATTATTAACGATGCTGAAGAATGTATCGGTGAATTATTCAGCCAATTACAGAAGCAGGTTGCCGGGTTATATGGATAGTACTCGTTTTCTAGGACAGAATTTTAACAGTATGGCGCCGGGACTTGATTATGTATTTGGTAAGCAGCCCGATACTGCATGGTTGAATAAAAAAGCAGCACAAGGTTTATTATCCAGAGATACAACATTTAACTTCTTATTCAGACAAAGTTTTGAACAACGCTTTGAAATAACTGCACAATTAGAACCTGTTAGAGAATTGATCATTGATTTGAATTTGCAAAAATCATTCACGAAAGATTATTCTGAATTATTTAAGGATACTTTGGGCACCGGAAAATTCAATCACTTGAATCCATTGGCTACAGGTGGCTTTAGTGTTTCTTATGTGGCATTTAATACGCTATTTGGCAAGTTCAATCCCAATGAAATTTCTACTACATTTAAAACATTTGAAAATAATCGTTTAATAGTTTCTCGTAGAGTGGCAGAAGGAAATCCTTATTGGCAGGCACTTCCGGCAGGACAGAAATTTACAGCTGATGGATATGCAACAGGTTATGGAAGGTATGCTCAGGATGTATTGATTCCTTCATTCCTGGCAGCGTATACCAAAAAAGATCCCAATTCGGTTGCATTGATTAAACAATCCAATCCGAATATTTCTGCGAATCCTTTCAGCGGCATTCTTCCAAGACCGAATTGGAGGTTGACATATACAGGTTTAAGTAAGTTGCCTTCATTACAAAAGGTTTTCAATAATATCACATTCACTCATGGATACAGGGGTAGTCTGAGTATGAATAGTTTTAATAGTGCACTCTTATACACAGATCCTTTTAGATTGGGGGGCCCGGCTTTCATAGATACCGTAAGTGGCAATTTTATTCCTTATTTCCTGGTGCCGAATATTACCATGCAGGAAAGTTTTGAACCCTTGATTGGTATTGATGTTACTACCAACGATCAGATGAACCTGAAATTTACCTATAGTAAGGGTAGAAGATTGAGTTTAAGCTTAGTGGATTTCCAATTAAGTGAAACCAGAAATACAGACTGGACATTTGGTTTTAGTTGGAGAAAGCGCGGTATCAATCTTCCTTTCAAATTGCCGGGAGGAAAAGGAAAAAAACTGGAGAATGACCTTACTTTAAAAATAGATATTGGTATGCGTGATGAATCATTGACCAATAGCAGATTAGATCAGAGTAATGCGTATGGCACAGGTGGGGGTAAAGAACTTAAAATTCAACCTTCAATTGATTATATCATCAACAATAGAGTTAACATTCGATTCTTTTTCGATCAAACACGAATAACGCCCTATATTTCCACATCAGCACCAAGTGTAAATACCCGTGCGGGTGTTAGTGTGAGAGTATCATTAGCGCAATAAAGAAATATTAAATACGAAACAGAGCAATAAGCAATAAGAAAATATTATTTCGACTTGCTTATTGCTCTGTTCGTTATTTCCCTGTTTCCTAGTTTTTCTTAATCGCCCATTTCCATAATTCTTTCCAAGTCACTTTCTTGCCATACATCAAGATGCCGGTGCGATAGATTTTACCTGCCAGCCAGGTGGTTCCGAAGAATCCGAGTATCAGGAATAGCATACTTAAGATTAATTGAAAAGTAGAAACACCATCCGGTATACCATGCGCTACTCTTGCCATCATTACAATGGGAGAGGTTAATGGGAACAAACTGCCAAATACTGCTAAACTTCCGTTTGGATTATTAACCGCTTGCATCATGATGACAATTCCGAAAATGATCGGCATCATGATGGGTAATAACAGACTTTGTGCATCCTGCATATCTTCATTAGCGGCACTACCTACTGCTGCAAAAAGAGAAGCATACATAAAGTATCCCCCTAGGAAATAAAAGACAAAGCAACCAACAATGAGTGGGAAGTTGATTTGGTTGAGTCCTTCCATCAATCCTCTGATCATATCCGGTTGCTGTTTGGTAGCATCTACGGCTGCCATCATACCGGGTTGTACAGGTTGTGCCTGCATACCTTCAAATAATTGAGGGAAAAGAGCAGGTATGGCTAGCTGAAGAACAAGTACCAATGCCCCCCAAATCAGGAACTGGATCAATCCAACTGCACCAATACCAATGATTTTACCCATCATGAGTTGGAAGGGTTTTACACTGCTGATGATCACTTCTGCGATACGACTTACTTTCTCTTCTACAACACCACGCATTACCATCGTGCCATAAATAAAGAGAATAATATAGATCATAAAACCGGAAATGAAGCCTACTGCATAACTCACGCCTACTTTGGTTTGGTTTTCTTTTTTACCTGAAGTATTGGCAAAAGTGATCAATTCTTTTTGTGCTTGAATACTATCCAATTGTGCTTTGGAAATATTCATGGATAAGAGTCGTTTTTCTTCCAATGCTTTGCTGACCCTGTTTTCAATTTTTTCACGGGTCATCAGACCTACGGTTTTCGCTGAACGAAACTGTAATGAGTCGTTACTTTGTCCACTGATACTAAATCCGGTAGGTACATACAGATACGCATCATATTCTTTTTGTTCTAATTTTTTATTCAGTGTGGCGGTATCGTCATTGACAAAACTGAAAATAACTTCACTACTTTTTTTCTCATCGATTTTTCCATTGAATACATTGGCCTGATCAACTACTGCTACTTTAAAGTCGCTCGTTGATTTTACAGACATGAAAATGATGACTGCATAAAATGCAAAAATCAAAATGGGTACGCCAATAGTGGTGAGTAAAAAAGTTTTCTTTTGTACCCTAGTGAGAAATTCTCTTCTGGCTACTATAAATATCTTATTCATAAGTTGTGTTGTTAGTGGTTGAATAACAAAGATGATTAATCTACTTTCTGGAATGATCTGGTGAGTGCACTACTACCTTCCACGATGCGAATAAAGATCTCATTGAGAGAAGGCAAAATTTCATGGAAAGATTCAATGGTAGTGCCTTGTTGCAGAAAGTGCATTAATACATCATTACTACGGAAACCTTCATGAATCTTCACCACAAGATCATTAGAATGATCCTCTAGAACAGAGAAGGCATCGCTGTTGGTATTGGTAGGTTTTTCCTGTAAGCGAATCTTGAATTGATTCTCTTTGAATTTTTGTTTGATCTCTGCTACTGAACCATCCAACACTTTTTTACCCAGATTTACCAATACAATATGATCGCAGATTTCTTCTACTTGTTCCATACGGTGGGTACTGAAAATAACAGTAGAACCTCGTTGAGCTAAACCAAATATTTCATCTTTGATCAAATTGGCATTCAATGGATCCAAACCACTAAAGGGTTCATCCAGAATGATCAATTTGGGTTCATGAAGAACGGTGGTTACGAATTGCAGTTTCTGGCTCATCCCTTTACTCAAATCCTCTACTTTCTTATTCCACCAGGTTTCCATCTCTAGTTTCTTGAACCAGTATTTAATTTTCTCCATCGCTTCATTCCTGCTCAAACCTTTTAGCTGGGCCAGATAAAGCGCTTGTTCTCCAATCTTCATCTTCTTGTACAAACCTCGTTCTTCAGGCATATAACCGATCATGCGAATATCATTCAATGGATCAAAAGGTTTGCCATCGAATGTGATCTGTCCCATATCAGGATAGAAAATACCGGTAATCATCCGCAGCAGGGTGGTTTTACCCGCGCCATTCGGACCTAAGAGTCCGAAAATGCTGCCTTTTTCAATGGAGAAACTGATATCATCCACTGCTTTTTGGGTGGCATAATATTTTCTTAATGCCTCTAGTTCAAGGATTTTACTCATATTGAAGTGGTTTGGTCGTGTTCGAATAATGTCGAAATGAAGATAGCAAATCAACAATAACAGGTCGTTAGTAGTAGATGAGGGTGAATTATTACAGTAATTGAACCTGAATCTGCTATTTTCGCGCCTTAAATACGTGAAAACGATATGAATCATCTGCGAAAGAGTAAGATCAGTCTTGTATTGTTGCTGATCCTGATAGTATGTGGAAGCTGGGGTTTTTTAGTCCACAGAACCATCCATCAATTGGCAGTCTATGAATTGCCTGCTGAAATCAGACCTTTTTTCTATAAAAACATAGAAAAAATAGTAGCAGATGCTCCTCGTCCTGATCAAAGACGTAATACCGATAGTACAGAAGCGCCTAAACATTTTATCGATTTAGAAATGTATGGAGAGAATGCAGCGCATGTCATGCCTTTTGATTGGCAGAAAGCTGTACAGCAATATTCAAAAGATAGTTTGGAGAAGTATGGTTATATACCCTATCATGTGATGTACATGAAACAAAAATTAACAGAAGCCTTCCGGCAGAAAAATAAAGACAGTATTCTGTTTTATGCAGCAGATATCGGTCATTATATTGGTGATGCTCATGTACCTTTACATACAACCGTAAACTATGATGGACAATTGACCAATCAAAAAGGTTTGCATAGTTTATGGGAATCGATGATTCCGGAATTGGAAATTGAAGCGTATCAATTGTACTCATCACATAAAGCCACTTACTTAAAAGATCCCGCAGCAGCCATCTGGAAAGCGGTACGTACCGGCTTTGCGATGGTGCCCGAAATGTTGGCTAAAGAAATTGAAGTATCAAAGAATTTCACTGAAGCAACCAAATTTCGTGTACAGATGAGAAGAGGTAGGGAATCAAAAAGCTATTCTACTGAATTTGCAAAAGCTTATGCAGCTTCGTTGAAGCCAAGTATCAACCAAAGGTTATTACAGTCAGCTGATCTGATCGCAGATTTTTGGTATACAGCATGGGTGGATGCAGGTAAACCGGATCTGAAAAATATTACTACCAACTGGACGGATAACGATCAACAACAATTGGATAAAGAACTGGAAGCCTTTAAGAAAAATCAATTATTACAACAGCAGTTATTGATCTCAAGAAAACAGCAGCAGGAAAATAATTAAAAAAGAAAAGGGAGGTAAGTCATTACTTCCCTTTTTTTATGATCCTATCAGCAACTCTCTCCCCATCCATGGCAGCACTTACGATTCCACCGGCATAACCTGCACCTTCACCACAAGGAAATAAATTAATGATTTGAGGATGCGTTAATGTATCGGCGTCTCTGGGGATACGAACGGGGGAGGAGGTTCTGCTTTCTGTAGCTACCACTACTGCATCATTGGTATAATAACCACGCATTTTTTTACCAAAAGCTTGAAATCCGCCTTGTAAACTTTTATAAATAAAATCTGGAAGCACTTGTTCGAGAGGTGTGGAGCTTAATCCGGGTACATAACTGCAGTCGGGTAAATTGTTGGATAGTTTTCCGGAGCAAAAATCCATCATTCTTTGCGCCGGCGCTACAAAATGACCACCACCCGCCTGAAATGAACTTTGTTCAACTGCTTGCTGAAAATGCATGAGTAATAAAGGGTCCTTTTCAGTACTTGTATTTTTAGGGATGATGGTTCCATCCGGTAATGTCCATTTTCTTTTCTCAAAAAATTGAAAGGCGTCATTTTGTTCTACCTGAACTACCATGCCACTATTGGCATAGGGATTATTTCGTTTGCTGGGACTCCAACCATTCACTACCAGTTCACCCGGACTTGTTGCCGCTGGTGCGATGATACCACCCGGACACATACAAAAGCTAAAAACCCCTCTTTTATTGACTTGTTCCACCAAACCATAAGAAGCGGGTGGTAAAAATTCATCACGAATCGGGCAATGGTATTGAATGGAATCGATAAGTGCCTGTGGATGTTCAATGCGGACACCGAGTGCAAAAGGTTTGGCTTCTATCCCTATTTTTTTATCATGCAACAATTGGAAAATATCGCGGGCAGAATGTCCGGTAGCCAGAATGCATGCATCAGCGGCGATGGTATCCCCATCAGCCGTTTGAACTGCTTTGATGGTTTCTTTTTCCAGAATAAAATCAACCACTTTTTTTTCAAAGAGAAACTGTCCGCCACTATCGCGTATCTGTTCCCGCATAGCAGTAATGATATGAGGAAGTTTATTGGTGCCGATGTGTGGATGTGCATCATATAAAACAGACTCGCTTGCACCAAACTGATACAATAAATTCAGGATACGATTGATATCCCCTCTTTTGGTACTGCGGGTATAAAGTTTTCCATCACTATAAGTACCGGCTCCGCCTTCACCAAAACAGTAATTGCTTTCAGGATCAACAATGCCTTCTTTGTTGAGTTTGGCTAGATCTCGTCTTCTGGAACGAACATCTTTACCTCTTTCCAAGATGATCGGACAAATACCTGCTTCTATTAATTTGAGAGCGGCAAATAGTCCGGCCGGACCCGCACCGATGATGATGACTTTTTTTGTGGAATTCGCAACATCCTTAAATGAAACAGGAATAATATTTCTTACATGAAATGGTTCATCAATAAACGCCTGAACGGTGAGGTTGATCCATACCTGTTGTCGGCTTCGTGCATCGATGGAACGTTTGAGAAGATGATAACCGGAAATTTGCTCAATGGGTTTACCACTGCTTTGTGCAATGTACTGGCGAACAATAGGTTCATTCGCCGCTTCAGACGGCTTAAGCTTCAGTGTATATTGTTGTTGCATACTGTTAGGTATTTAGCCTAAAAAGTGTCAAAAAAATCTATGATTAAAAAGGAAGATCATCCACAACATCAGCCGGTGGGGGCATGTCATTATATGCATTACCTGCCGGTTGGTCTTGCTGTCCAAGCTTCACGGCTTCCATACGCCAGGCATCTAAATTGGTGATATAATTCTCTCTGCCGTCTTTTACCCATTTGGTCCCTTTGATATTGAATTGAACGCGCACATCGTCTCCAATAGTAAAACGGTCGGGCATTGCGGTTTTATCTTGAACGCATTGAAACTTTACATAATTGGTAATAACTCTTCCGCCAATATCTTCTGATTTTTCAATCACAAATTCGCGGGTTTTGAAGGTTTCACTTCTTTGAATGATATCAAATTTGGCTACTAATTTTCCTGTGATTTCGTACGACATTCATTTATAATTTATTAGCTGTAAAAGTAGGATTAAAATATTTTTTAAACAGAAAAAAAGCGATATGGGGTAGAATTATATTGTACCTTCCACCATTAACCACTAACTGCCATGTACAGGAGAAATTCTATTTTCTTGGGTCTATTTATTGCACTATCCTCCTGCAGTACTTTTTATCAGCCAACATCTTTACAGCACACACAATACAAGATCGATGCATCCATTCGGAGTGATTCATCTGTGGTAGGTATGTTGCAACCATATGCAACCAATATCAGCGCCACCATGAATAAGGTAATTGGTACATGTGCAGATACATATACCAATAAACGTCCGGAATCGGAGATCGGTAATTTTTTAGCTGATTGTTATAAAGAGATGGGCGAAAAAAAGTTTGCTCGAAAAATTGATGCTGCATTCATGAATGCTGGGGGTATAAGGAGTTATTTGTCAAAAGGAAATATTACCGTTGGAAAAATTTTTGAGATCATGCCTTTTGATAATATCCTGATTTTACAGGAATTGAAGGGGAGTGTTTTACAGCAGTATCTCGATGTAATGGCGGCTGATGGGGGATGGCCGGTATCGAAAGGGGTAACGCTGCAAATCAAAAATAAAAAAGCAGTCAACATTCTCATCCATGGAAAACCGTTGGATCCGAATGCAGTATATACTGTAGCACACTCTGATTATGTTGCCAATGGGGGAAGTGATTGTAGTATGTTAAAACCCATCCCACAGATCAATCTGGGGTACTTAATGCGTGATGCTATTGTAGAATATATTGATAGTCAAACCAAGGCCGGAAAAACCATTCAACCAGTCATTGAAAACCGTGTGACCAATGCCGATTAACAGACGAAAATTTATTCAGAATACCGGTGCCACATTGCTGGCTTCTAGCTTGTTGCCCTTGAGTAGTGTGGCGGCTGCAGAACCCGTTCAAAAATTAACCATCCTGCATACCAATGATGTGCATAGCCGTTTAGAGCCATTTCCAATGGATGGGAGTAGAAACCAAGGACTGGGTGGTGTGGCAGCAAGGGCAGCCCTGATTGCTAAGATCAGGCAGGAAGAAGAGCAGGTATTGGTATTGGATGCCGGAGACATTTTCCAAGGCACGCCTTATTTCAATATTTATAAAGGTGAGCCCGAGATCAAGGCCATGTCTGCCATGGGGTATGATGCCGCTACCATGGGCAACCATGATTTTGATCTGGGTATGGAAAACTTTGCTACTCAGTTGAAACATGCTTCTTTTCCCATACTGATCAGTAACTATGATTTTTCAGGCACTGCACTGGAAGGGAAAACAAAACCTTGGCAAATTTTTAAAAGAGGAGATGTACAGATTGGAGTTTTTGGAGTTGGAATTGAATTGCAAGGATTGGTCGCTGAAAATTTATATGGTAAAACCGTATACCGCGATCCGATACAAACCGCCAATGCCACTGCTGCTATGTTACATAAAAAAGGATGCGACTTGGTGATTTGTTTGTCGCACCTGGGCGATCGTTATCAGGAAAATAAAGTCAGCGATGAGATATTGGCAAAAGAAAGTTATGACATTGATCTAATTATTGGTGGACATACACATCGCTTCTTTGAAGAGCCAAGAAAGTATACCAATAAAAAGGGTGGAGTCGTGGCGGTAAATCAGGTAGGTTTTGGTGGTATTCAGTTGGGCAGATTGGAGTATGAATTTTCCCGGGCGAAGAAAAAAAATCTCGCAAATGCCCATACTGTGGTTATAGGGAAAAAAACAAGTGAATAAAAAATTTTTTTTTCAACATAAAGTCTACATATTCGCACCCCTGTATCTGTTTTTTTTCAACATTTCCACATGTGGGAAAAATAAGATAACTTGAAGGCAAAGACGAATACGTTAACTCATTATAAAATTGTTCATTTTTTGTATGGCTAAAAATGCTGAATCAGTTTGGAGCAATTGTTTGAAGATCATCAAAGACATTGTAGAATGGCAACATTTTAAAACATGGTTTGAACCAATTAATCCCGTAGAGCTGAAAGGAAATATTTTAATGATTCAGGTGCCCAGTCAATTCTTTTATGAATACCTGGAAGAGCATTATGTAAACCTGTTGGCGAAAACATTGAAGCGTGAGTTGGGAAAGGATGCGAGATTGGAATACCGTATCATGGTAGATAGTGGTAGCAATGGAAGAAATGGTTCCATGGATGTTCCTGCTAGCAACATGAAAACTTACAACAACAATGAAATGAATTTTCCACTGGTGATTGATAATCCCGTGAAGAATCCATTTGTAATACCCGGTCTCAAGAAAATGCAGATCGATCCTCAATTGAATCATATGTATACATTTGATTCATTCATTGAAGGCGATTGTAATAGGGTAGCACGTCGCGCGGGTAAAACGGTGGCAGAAAAGCCCGGCGCCAACTCTTTCAACCCATTGGTGATCTATGGTGGGGTTGGATTGGGTAAAACCCACTTGGCTCAGGCCATTGGTAACGAAGTAAAACGTACCCATCCGGGAAAAGTAGTACTGTATGTGAGCAGTGAGAAATTCATCAACCAATTTCAAGACCATAGTCGCAATAACGCCATTAATGACTTTATTCATTTCTATCAACTGATTGATGTACTCATTATTGATGATGTACAATTCTTTAGCAGGGCAGAAAAAAGTCAAGATGCATTTTTTGCCATTTTTAATCATCTTCACCAGAGTGGTAAACAACTGGTATTAACTTCCGATAAGCCGCCTAAGGATTTAGATGGCATGCAAGAACGTTTACTGAGTCGTTTCCGTTGGGGATTGAGTGCCGATCTGCAGGTACCTGATTATGAAACGCGTATTGAGATCCTTGAGCGTAAGATGAAGAATGATGGTTTGGATATGCCGAAAGATGTGGTAAAATACGTAGCGTATAATATCAATACCAATGTGCGTGAATTGGAAGGTGCTTTGATTTCTTTGTTGGCGCAGTCTTCACTCAATAAAAAAGATATTGATGTGGAATTGGCCAAGAAAGTGTTACGCAATTTTGTGAAGACCAGCAGCAAAGAAATCACCATCGATGCCATTCAAAAAATGGTATGTGAATACTTTGATGTTCCTTATGATAAGTTGTTACAGAAAACACGTAAACGTGAGATCGTTCAAGCCAGACAAATAACCATGTACCTGGCAAAGGCATTCACCAAAAATTCATTAAAAACCATTGGTGAGCATTTTGGAGGTCGCGATCATACAACTGTCATACATTCTTGTCAGACTGTAAAAGACTTGATGGACACTGACTCTATTTTCCGCGAAAATGTAATGGAACTAACCCAGAAAGTACAGTTGGCAGCCATGTAACTGTTTGTTAAGCCTGAGAAAAGAAAATATTTTCAAACCCCGGCATTTGTCGGGGTTTATTTTTTGGCAGATAGCTTTTACCTACCTATTTTTGCAGCCCTCTCTGAAAAGTGAGGTAGGCTAAAATCAGCCCGGTGAGGTGGATGAGTGGCTGAAATCAGTAGTTTGCTAAACTGCCGTACGGGTTAAACTGTACCGCGGGTTCGAATCCCGCCCTCACCGCTTTATCTGCCGAAGCTTTGGCGAAGGCGGATAAAAATAGTCGGATAACCGATCCATCTAAGCTAAAGTTTCGATGGAGGATTCGGGAAGTAGCGCAGGCCGGTAGCGCATCTGGTTTGGGACCAGGGGGTCGCAGGTTCGAATCCTGTCTTCCCGACTGAAAAGAGCATCAGTTTTTGATGCTCTTTTTTTATGCCTGTCAGGTCAAGAACAATATTATTTCACAAAATTTTACTCCATCTCTTTCAATATCGCTCATAGCAATAGAAATACCGATCGCGGAATTTTTACAAAATAAACCTTGAGAGGAAAGAAACCGTCTAATCAAGATGATGGGTACTATGTAAGTAAACGTTATGGCGAAGGGTTTAAAAAAATTTGATCCTGCGGAGAATGCATTTCATTACTCATCATAAGTATACAACCCTTGTTTGATTGCATACATGGCCATACCCGCAGCGGATTTAACCTCCATTTTAGCATAAATTCTGGCGCGTATATTTTCTATTGTTCTTCTTCCTTTACAAAGTGAAGCAGCCATTTCATGGTTCGACTTCTCCTGACAGATCATTTCAATAATTTTCATTTCTATGGCTGTGAAGACCGGTATCTTTATTTCTTTGTAAGGATTATAAGAACTATGACTGATCAACCGCATCAATTTTGTATTGGTGGTTTTACAGTAATACGGGTATCCTTTGCTTACTTGTTCGAGTGCATTGAAGAGCTCATGCTTGGGCATGTTTTTGGTCAGGTATCCTTTTGCCCCTGCTTCTAATGCTCTAACTATTGATATGTCATTCTCATAATTTGTTAATACGATACAATGTATGTGCGGGTGATTGGAAAGAATTTTTATAATCGCCTGTGATCCATTCATGATGGGCATTTTCAGATCCGTTAATACAATATGTGGCAACAATAAATCGACTTTGCGTACCAGATCTTCCCCGTTAAAAGCTTCTCCAACAATGGTATAGGTAGAATGATCTTTAAAAAAACCTTTGATTCCATCAACATACAGTTCGTGATCATCAGCAATTAATATTTTAATGCGGTGCTTCATAAACCTGTATTATTTCATGAGCGAGATGAGGGGAATATGGATGGTATAGTGTGTTCCTTGTCCGGGTGCCGTTTGAATATCCAATGTGGCATTCAATATGTTCACCCTTGATTGGATATGAGACAGCCCCGCTCCTCTACGCATCACTTGTTGATCTTTCCATATAAAGCCCATTCCATCATCAGACAATTCCATGATTAGCTTTTTGGGATCTTGTCTGATATTGCAATGAATCATGCTGCCATGTGCATGTTTAAGCGAGTTGATCAGAATTTCTTTGGTGATACGATAGATATGAATGGCTTTTGAAGGGGAAAATTGTTGATCATTCAATACAATCTTATACTGTATTTTGAGTACATGTGAAGAAGCGATTTCTTCGAATAATTCAATCATGGCCGCATTCAATCCATGGTTGTCTAGTGTTGCAGGAATAAAATCATAGGCAATTTCTCTGATCTTACTCCTGAGTTTTTGTACCTGACGGTAAATTTTTCTTTGAATGGAATGATGTGGGGTTGGATGTTGTTGAAGCAGAATACCGATGGAAGCCAATCCATTGCCTAACTCATCATGTAAATCATTGTACATTCTTCCACGTTCTGTATCAATCAATTCAATTTCTCTCGCCAATTGAGTTCGGTATTCTTTCATTTTAAAACGAAATTGCCTGAAAAGGGCTATCATGATCATAGCGATGAGTACTGTGAGAAACAATAAACTGGCTACAGCTAACGTGTAGTTGGTGATTTGGGTATCCATAAGATGGCTATGAAAAATGAACAATTGACCAGGATATTCAATATTGAAAGTAGTGACCAAAGGTGGATATAAAACTCAACCTGGTGTTCAAATGAAAATTGTTTGAACACATGAATAAAACCACGAAAGGTAAAATAGGCAAACAAAGAAAAACAAAGCAGCAGATCAGTTTTTTTATACCTGTCTGCTGCCTCATTCCATGTCAGTTGAGTCACTTTATCGATGCTTAACCAAATAACGACGAGCGAAGAGAAAATCCTAAAAATAGAATTACTGGTCGAGATACTGTTCCAATAGCCATTATCCAGTATCCAAATCAATATACCCAAAGTACAGGCACCCCATATCCAGCGATTGGTTGGTTGTTGAATCCGGAAGAAAAACCATAGATAACCCAAATACTCTATCAGCGTATAGATATTCGAGTTCACCAAATTGGTTCTATACAACCTGATCAGTATAAAACTCAAACTTTCATTCAAGAGACCAATGATCAGGATGCATAGAAATGGTAAGTATCGCTGGTGTATGTGCCGGTACCTTATTACCGCCATGGTAGCAGGTAATACAATGGAAAAAGCAGAAATGGATGCCAGCAAATACAAATTCATGTTTAGCCATTTAAGGGAGACGGGGGTGGGCAGAGGGGTGGACATTGTAAAGCATCCTCTAAAATAATGCCCTGATCCTCTTGACTGCTGACAGGGTTCAATGGGGGAAGTATATCCTGTCCGTTTTCATCGGCTGCTACTAAAACACAGCAGATACGGTTATCCGTCTTTCTTCCCAAATATATGCGAAAAGATTTGCATTCGTTTTGCTCCAATAATGCTTTGACGGAAGCGGCTGAAAAAGTTTCGGAATAGGGCATATCAGGTCCGGGGTTTTCCCTGAATCTGCTGGTGTAATCAATAGCTTGTTGCAATGAAATTTGATTGGGTTTCATATGATTTATTTTTTGTGCAAGCTACTGGTGGTGAATACTTTTAACAAGGTGGTAAATACCCTAAAAGTTGGTGGTAAATACTCTTTTTTGGAAAGAAAGCTTTTATCCCTTCCCATGAATACTTAGTTTAGGTTCCTCCGTATGTTCCTTGTATTGAATAACCATCGTATCCAATGGGAGAGGCAAGTGCCACCCGGCTGGGAACTGATTCATATCCCGGGAACGGAACTACGCTCCTGTAACACCCCTCATGGTATTGCTATATTATCGGAAGTGCAGATAGGCCTCTATTTATTTTCCATGCTCTATTTGTTTCGAAAAACACAAGCCCCCTGGCAGTTAAGATTGGCTAATGCTACCGCTTTTCATTGTGTATTTAGTTGCTCAGGTCAATGGCATGTACAATGTTCTCCAACAATTCAGCACTGTTTAACACCCTCTCAGTGCTATTGTTGGAAAGGATCTTCTTTTGAAATAGAACCCGTTATGGAAATCGGTACCATGTTGCAACTGTTATGGATCAGCAGTCAGGAACCACCCTTATCCATGAAGGCAACTGATAACGGAATTTTTGTACAAGCCAATGCAGGCATCTTAGAACAAATATTACAGTTAACACAGACTTCTTTTTTTCCTCAACCACGAGCATTTCATGAAAAGTTGATACAGGATCTATTCCATTCCATTCAAATTGTTGCTAGCCAACCACATCACTTTCCACATCGCTATACAGCTGCAGAATTGGAAACAATCAGAAGGGTGGCCATGCAGATGGAAAAGCATATCGATCAGCACCAATCCATTGCTGAATGGGCAGAGTGGAGTGGTTTGAATCGTCAAAAATTAATGGAGGGGTTTAAGTCTTTGTTCGGTACAACCATCTATGGATATTACCAAAACAAACGAATGCAGTATGCAAAAGAACTTTTATTGACCACTGATCAACCCATAAAATTCATTGCCAAAAAATTAGGCTATCGCAACACGACGAATTTTTCGATTGCATATAAAAAGTTTTTCGGAATAACACCGGGAGGCATGCGCAAAACAGGAGTGGATGCATCCACTCTCATATAAGTTGCTGCAAGTTGCATAATGGGCAGTCAGTAGTTTGGTCTTATGAAACGCAAGATCTATTTCCTCATTTGTTTTTTGCTGGTTCTACTATTTAGTTATACCGGTTTACAAAAGTGGATGCATATGCAAAAGACCCTTTATAATATGCGCAATCAGCTGTTTTCAAGACCGGTGGCTGATACGTTGGCTTATGGATTGCCTTTTGTAGAAATGGGGGTGGCGATTTTATTGATTTTTGTATCCACCCGAAAGCTGGGTTTATACCTTTCTTTCCTCCTCCTATTTCTATTTACAAGTTATGTAGCAGCCATATTATTGGGTGTATTTCATCGGGTGCCTTGCTCCTGTGGCGGCATCATTGATAGTTTGGGTTGGACAGCACATTTATGGTTGAATCTTTTTTTTCTTTTCATCAGTCTAATAGGTATTCGATACCATACAATATTCATGCATGAAACGGGGGTAGCCGAAAAACCGAACCAGAGTAGGCAATATTGATCATTAAATTTTATCGTATGAAAAAGTTTTCAATTTTTCTCTTGATGGCATTGGTCACAGGTATGCTCAGTGCTTTTACCCATTCCAACAACACTTCGTTGACGGATGCATATGGGTATGTTGATGGAACATGGGTTGCTGTTGATCGCTCCGAAGTCGGGGTAACTTTTATTTGTGAGCAAGGCGGTACGTATTGTTTGTACAATACGCAGAATTTCAATGACCCTGTTATTGAAACTGAGGGGACACATTTTGAGTTGATTCCTTAAGGTTGTTACTCCATCTACTAGGAATAAGAGGGATCCCATGATCCCTCTTATATTTTAAGGTATCCTATATTGGGTGGGTCATTATCTCTTACCATCTTGTATACATGTTTAAGTAGACTTATTTGTTAAGACCTGTGTTGAATGAGAGTGTATCCTTTTGTTACATACAGCCTCATTTTACCAAATGTTATTCTACCTTATATTTTCTAATCAGACTTTTTTTTATTGCATCGATTGCTCCAAGAGTTGCATAAAATGCTTTTTATCTGTTGGATTGACTGGGTTGGGTGGATTGGTAGAGATGAGTTTTCCATTCGGATCAATGATCAGCATCCTAGGGCTAGCAGTAAAGCCATAATGAAGGATCAATGGATGATTGGTACCTTTTCCTTCAGTATATAAATTGATATTATCGGGTTCGGTATACTTACCGGAAGCCACACTTTTTAGCCAGGTATCACGATTTATATCTTTACTGATACTCATAAAAATAATCTTGTCTTTTTCCTTCCATTCTTTTTTTACTTGCTTGAGTCCTACGGCCAATTGCATACAGGGCAAACAGCCTGTATGCCAAAAATCAATCACCACTGTTTTCCCTTTGAAGGAAGCGATGCTGACTTTTTTTCCTTTTGTATCTGTAAGTACAAAGGGGAATACAGGGCTGCCAATTCCAAACTTTGACGCGGCATCGCTTATAAAATTTGCATATTGTGGTTGTGTCATCCGGCTACTGCTTTCTTGCAACTGGGTACCCATACCCGTAACTTCAAACCCATGAGTCATATAATAGGCAGCAAGTGTAGCGATGGCTTTTTCTAATTGAAGCGGGCTCTCTTTTTCGAACCATTCCCAATAACTCTTGGCATCCAGTTGCCCTGAAGACTTGTATTTGATGTCTTTTGATGATCTATGGATGAGGTAATGCATATAGTACATGGAATGATTACGTCCCGAGTGGGAGACTTTTTTTAACCAGGGATCTGCTGCCATTTGTTGATTGAATACCTGTTGAATCGCTTTGTTTCGCTCAGCAGCATCGGGATATTTATTACTGTATGCTTCAAAAGCAGTTATCTGTCCAAGGAGGCCGGTTTGTTGCTGGTAACAGATATCTGCAAGCAGTACATCATAAGCCAAATTGCTAAGTTGCTGTTTCCATGACTGCAAAATTGCTTCTTTTTGTTGGAGGTCGCTTGTAATGAGTTGTTTTACAATTGGGAAGAATCGGTCAAAATACAAGGTATCCCATTGTGGGGGATAAGGGATTCCTTTTTGTATGATCACTCTTGTTAAACTGTCCAAGGATTTTCTAATTGCGTATTTAGCGATGGATGTACCGGCATATTGGATATTGGTTTCTTTGTTCACTGCTTCATTGGGTTGGAACAGGATTGAAATGGTATCTCCGGGTTCTACGAGATAATTGTATTGATTCCAAAGAGGGTTTCTTACAAATTTGATATCCATATAGGCAATGGAATCAAAGGAGGGAAGTTTCCAAACTACTTGTCCATTCCGGGGAATCAGTTTTGTGGTGATGGCCATTTTGTTACTACTTCCCAGCTTATGCGGATACAAATAGGTAGTAATTGTATCGGTTTGATCAGCCGGTATTTGTAGGGTCAGGATACTGTTCTTGGATTGGTTTTGTGATCTTCCTACTTGTGTAAGAATAAATAAGCAAGTGATTAAAAGGATGCTTTTATGAATGGTATACATATGATTGATTTAAAGGGTTATTTGGGATTTTGTTGATTGCTCCAAGAGTTGCATAAAATGCTTTTTATCTGTTGGATTGAGAGGGCGAGGTGGATTGGTAGAGATGAGCTTTCCATTCGGATCAATAATCAACATCCTAGGGCTGGCAGTAAAGCCATAATGAAGGATCAATGGATGATCGGTACCCTTTCCTTCGGTATATAAATTGATATTATCGGGTTCCGTATACTTACCGGAAGCCACACTTGTTAGCCAGGTATCACGATTTTTATCTTTACTGATACTCATAAAAATAATCTTGTCTTTTTCCTTCCATTCTTTTTTTACTTGCTTGAGTCCTACTGCCAATTGCATACAGGGCAAACAGCCTGTGTCCCAAAAATCTATCACTACTGTTTTCCCTTTGAAAGAAGCGATACTGACTTTTTTTCCTTTTGTATCTGTAAGTACAAAGGGAAACACAGGACTGCCAATTCCAAACTTTGACGCGGCATCGCTTATAAATTTTGCATATTGTGGTTGGGTCATCCGGCTACTGCTTTCTTGCAACAGGGTACCCATACCCGTAACTTGAAATCCATGATTCATATAATAGGCAGCAAGTGTAGCGATGGCTTTTTCTAATTGAAGTGGGCTTTCTTTTTCGAACCATTCCCAATAGTTCTTGGCATCTCTTTGTCCCAGATCGTTGTACTTGATAGCTCTCAATGATTTACGAATGAGGTAATGCATATAGTACATGGAATGATTACGTCCCGAGTGGGAGACTTTTTTTAACCAGGGATCTGCTGCCATTTGTTGATTGAATACCAGTTGAATCGCTTTGTTTCGCTCAGCAGCATCGGGATATTTATTACTGTATACTTCAAAAAAACCCATTTGCGCCAAGAGTCCGTTTTGTTGAAAATAACAGATATCAGCAAGCAGTACATCATATGCCAATTTGCTGAGTTGAAGACGCCACTGCTCTAAGATTGCTTCTTTTTGTTGGAGTATATTTTGATTGTCTTGTTGTGCCAAAGGGAAGAACCGGTCAAAATACAAGGTATCCCATCGTGCGGGGTATGGGGCTCCTTTTTGTGCAATCGCTATTGTTAAACTGTCTAAGGATTTTTTAATTGCGTATTTGGCGATGGATGTACCGGCAAATTGGATATCGGGTTCTTTTTTCCCTGCTTCATTGGGTTGGAACAGGATTGAAATGGTATCTCCGGGTTCTACGAGATAATTGTATTGACTCCAAAAAGTGTTATTTGCAAATTTGATATCCATATAGGCAATGGAATCAAAAGAGGGAAGCTTCCAAACTACTTGTCCATTCCGGGGAATCAGTTTTGTGGT